>JASBSE010000293.1 GCA_030149115.1 Winogradskyella sp.
GAAGAAGTACACGAAAAAGTGTTTGATTTAATGTTTGAACTTGGTGCTGAAGAGTGGCAGTTAGACTTCCCAACAGTTTATGGTTCTGCAAAGAACAACTGGATGAGTGAAGATTGGCAAAAGCCTACTGAAAATATCGAACCGTTGTTAGATATGGTTATTGAGCATATTCCTGAGCCAAAAATTGAAGAAGGTACAACTCAAATGTTAATTACGTCTTTAGATTTCTCAAGCTTTACCGGACGTATCGCTATCGGTCGTTTAACCCGTGGAACCTTAAAGGCTGGTCAACCTATTTCTTTGGTAAAAAGAGATGGTTCTATAGTAAAAAGTAAGATAAAAGAACTTCATACGTTTGAAGGTTTAGGACGCTTAAAAGTTGAGGAAGTACAGGCTGGTGATATTTGTGCTATTGTAGGTTTAGAAGGTTTCGAAATTGGTGATACAGTTGCTGATTTTGAAAATCCTGAAGGATTAAAAACAATCGCTATCGATGAGCCAACAATGAGTATGTTATTTACCATTAACGATTCTCCTTTTTTTGGTAAAGATGGTAAGTTTGTAACATCGCGCCACATTAAAGAACGTCTTACTAAAGAGCTTGAAAAGAACTTAGCGCTTAGAGTAGAAGAAACTAATAGTGCAGATAAGTTTATGGTGTTTGGTCGTGGTGTATTACACTTATCGGTTTTAATCGAGACTATGCGTCGTGAAGGTTATGAGCTTCAAATTGGTCAGCCACAAGTAATCATTAAAGAAATTGATGGTGTAAAGTGCGAGCCTTTTGAAGAAATGACAATCGATTTACCAGAAAATGTATCTGGTAAAGCCATTGAAATGGTAACAATGCGTAAAGGTGAAATGCTTAGTATGGAAGCCAAAGGCGACCGTATGGTGTGTGAATTTATAGTGCCATCTCGTGGTATTATTGGTTTACGTAATCAATTACTAACAGCAACAGCTGGTGAAGCAATTATGGCACACCGTTTTAAAGAATATCAACCTTTAAAAGGTGGTATTCCAGAACGTCAAAACGGTTCTCTAGTATCTATGGAAAATGGTACTGCAATTCCGTATTCTATTGATAAACTACAGGAAAGAGGTAAGTTTTTTATAGATCCAGGTGAAGATATTTACGAAGGACAAGTTATTGGTGAAAACTCTCGTCAAGATGATATGACGGTTAATGTTACTAAAACCAAAAAGCTAAGTAACGTACGTTCTGCAGGTGCAGATGATAAAGCTAAGATTGTCCCAGCAATTAAGTTTTCGTTGGAAGAAGCTTTAGAATATATTCAAAAAGACGAATATGTTGAGGTAACTCCTAACCATTTAAGATTACGTAAAATCTTATTGAAAGAGGTAGATCGTAAACGAAATAAGAATTTGTAAGAACTATTTTTTTATAATTTTAAAAAAGAGAAATACCCCTGGGTGTTTCTCTTTTATGTTATAAAAGGCTTATGGAACTATTTGGAATTACAGGAACAGAGTATATAGGGTATTTAGCATCTTTAATGGTGTTGTTGTCATTTACCATGAAAGATGTAAAGAAACTGCGAATGGTAAATATGACAGGTTGTGTTTTGTTTGTTGTTTACGGATTTTTAATGCCAACTCTTCGTGTTGGTTTGCCGATTATTATTGCTAATACCGCTATTTTAGGTGTTAATATGTTTTACTTGGTTAAAGGGAAAAAGTAAGATAAAATCACTTTAGAGTGTTTCACCTTTTTGATTGAAATCTGTAATTTCTCTGATTTTATATGGTCTTGTATTTTGTGTTTCGTAATAGGTTCGCATTTGTAAATCTATTGCTATACCTGTTGTGAAGAGTTGAACACCTACTACCAATAATAATACTCCTAAGATAAGGAGTGGTCTGTCACCAATATCATTACCTAGAATTTTTTCAACCAATAAGTAGATATTAATTACAGCTCCAATAGCAAAAAATAAGATGCCAAGGTTTCCTAGAAGATACAAGGGTTTTTGTAAATAATTACGTTGGAATAGGATTAGGAGAATATCATTTATAACTTTAAACGTTCTCCCTAATCCATATTTAGATTTTCCGTGTATTCTTCGATTATGATTTACATTTACTTCACCTACACGAGCACCATTAAGATATGCTAATAGCCCTATAAATCGGTGCATTTCACCATATAGATTTAATTCTTTGGCAATGTTATTTTTAAAAATTTTTAAAGCACATCCATGATCTTTTATGTTAAGTTTGGTTGCTTTTCTAATTAAGAAGTTAGCAATCTTAGATGGCAGTTTTTTTAAGAAACTATCTTTTCTATTGTTTCTAATTCCAACAACTAAATCCCAATTTTCGCTATGCATCTTTTGGAGCATAGTAGGTATATCATTAGCATCATTTTGTAAATCACCATCCATAGTTACAATGTATTCGCCTTGAGCATTATCAATACCGGCTGCCAAAGCCGAACTCTGTCCATAATTTTTACGAAATTCTATAAGTGTTACTTTTGAATGGTTTATAGTTTTAATGGTATTTACTGTCTTATCTGTAGAAAAATCATCAACCAAAATAATTTCATGAGAATAATTTTTCAGTCCTTTATCTATACTATGAAGTAGTGGCTGAATATTGTCTTCTTCATTATAAAGAGGGATTACAATAGAGAGTAAGTTATTCTGTAAGTTCATAAACTAAGTTATATTACAAAGCTATAGTTTTTTTGTTTATGGTTTTTTGTATACTCTGAAATGATTCTTATTCTCAATAAGTTTCCAATTTTTAGCTACATACATAGTTAGTAGAGAACTTTCTTCATAGTTGTCAATATGATTCTCAAAATTCTCTACAAAGATAGTTAGGTCTTTTTCATTTAGCATTTGCTTGTAATTTTCAAGTTGGTCAGCAAGATGATGATTAAAAACCCAATCTACGCCAATTGGATTAGATGTGTCCGTAATATAGTGGCCCAAGGTCATTGATGGTAGAATCGTAAAGTTATTATAACGACTAGTCAACTCTTTTAATTCACTGAACTTATCATATCTATCTTTATTAGTATGTATTCCTTTTAACCTAGGAAATATTTCTCCTAAATTATAATTAAGCTCACTTCTATGTTTCTCTCTATATGGGTATTGATATCCATAAAAAAAAGTGCCGATATAAAGAGTAGTAATAATTAATGCACTCCATTGTTTTATTGAGTGTAATTCACCAAGAAAAAACAATGCTAAAGTGATAACTATTGGTGTAGAAAAATCAATAGGAGTATTATAACCATTACTTATGGAGGCGCACCATGCTAATGAAAATAATACTACCATAATGGTGTATTTAGAATTTTTTAAGCTCATTACTAAAACGTATAATGAACCAAAAAGCCACAAAAGGTGTACTATGCCATACTTTGCAGAAGCATATAAACTTTGATTTTTATAATATAGCCATAGAAAAACAATAACAATAATGACGTTAGTAAGAAAGTAAGCAGTGTGACCTTTTAAATGCTTTTTAGAAAACCACACAACTAAAGCCGCTATAATGACAGCTATGAGGTTAAATTTTACTGCCAGATAGTAAGATTTAATCCCTGTGTCAATTAAACTAGAACCTGTTGTGAAACTAAACATTTGATTTATAAAAGGCTCAAGAGCTCCTTGCCACCAGAAAAACAAAAAGTATAACATGGTCAATAACATTCCACTAATAGCAAGAATTAAAAAAGCCCTAATTTGTTTATGGTAAATCAAAAAGAAAGCAATAATAATGGGAAAGAAATAAAAAGATTGTTTGCAAAGTGCGCCTAAGAAAAGAAAAAGGGCTCCAACTGAAATGGACCACCATTTTTCTTTGTTTTTAATAATGAAATAAAGACCAATTACGCTAAAGAAGATACCATCAACAGTATTCCATGGCATTGGAGCATAATTATGTACAGAAATAATAGCGCCAATTGTGGCTATAAAAAAGAGGTGCTTTTTTGAAAGCTTTAAGTAATTAAATCCTATGACGGTTGCCAAATAAGAGTATGTAAAAACTTGTATGAAATAAAAATACCTATTTATTAGATAAGCATAGTCTTCTGAAATATATAGAGGTAGAGAATGAAAAAAAGGTGAAAAAGCAGGTTTTATATAAACAAAGTCTCTATGAGGAAAGTACCCATTGTATATGCTCCACGATATACCAAAAATAGAGCCCATATCTCCTTCTTCAATTCCATATGGTCCATAAAAAATCGCATAGAAAATAAGAACCAGAAAGAAGATGTATTTAAAAGGATTGTTTTTTAAATCGGTAAACAACAGTATGTTTTTTTAGCTAATATAGAATAATTGAGTTTGCTTATGTTAAAAGAAGCCAATAGATTTATTTATAAAATAAAAGAATGATAATTTTTATATACTAGAAAAAATCGAGAATAATTAAAAAGTCTTATTTTTCAACCTTATAGTTTATTTTTGAAAAATGCAAGACTTCAAGGTTTTACAATATAAGCCATCTCATAAAAATGAATGGAATGCATTTGCTTTAGATAGCAACCAACAAACATTTCTATTCTTAAGAGATTTTATGGATTATCACAGTGATAGATTTCAAGATTTTTCATTGATGATCTATAACGATGATGAACTAATGGCATTACTACCTGCAAATAAAATTGATAATGAAATCTATTCTCATCAAGGATTAACCTATGGTGGCTTAATATACAAATCAACTTTACAGAGTCAGGAATTTATTGGTATTTTAAAAACGGTTTTAGAATATCTTTCAGAAAATGGAATTAAAAGTCTCCTAATAAAAGAGTTGCCTTTTGTTTTCCTGGATAACCAGACCAATAATCCATTAGCCTATTTGTGTTTTAAACTTAATGCACAACTGCAACGCATGGATATACATTCCGTATTAGAACTGAAGTTCAAAAGTTATAATAGAAGTAGAAAAAATGGTTATAAAAGAGGTTTAAAAAACAACCTTACTGTTATAGAAACAGACGACTTTGAAAGTTTTTGGAATGAAATTTTGATACCAAACCTAGATGATAGATATAATGTAAGACCAGTTCATAGCTTAGAAGAAATTCAGCTTTTAAAATCTAGATTTCCAAATAAAATTAGGCAGTTTAACGTTTACCTTAAAGATAAAATAGTAGCGGGTACTACAATTTTTGAAACAAAACATGTAGCACACAGCCAATATATTTCTGGTAATGCGGATAAAAATGCACTAGGAAGTTTAGATTTTTTACACCATTACCTTTTAGAGGAGGTTTTTGCTGATAAATCTTATTTTAACTTTGGTATTTCTAATGAAAATGATGGTCAGAATATTAATGAAGGATTACAATACTGGAAAGAAGGTTATGGTGCTCATTCAATCACGCAGGGATTTTATAAAATTGAAACTTCAAAATATAAACACTTAGAAGATATTTATGTATGATTAAGTTTTTAGACTTACATAAAATCAATAATAGATTTAGAGAAGAACTCCAAGCATCGTTTACCCAGTCTTTGGACACTTCCTGTTATATTCTAGGTCCTAATGTTAAGAAATTTGAAAGTGATTTTGCTCACTATTGTGGAACAAATTATTGTATAGGAACAGCTAATGGTTTGGATGCTTTAACTCTAATTTTAAAAGGATACATAGAAATTGGAAAACTAAAAAAAGGAGATAAAGTTTTAGTGCCAGCAAATACTTTTATTGCAACAATTTTATCTGTGATTCATGCTGATTTAGAGCCTGTATTGATAGAGCCAGATCCTAATACTTATAATATTTCTGTAGCAGGGGTTGAAGCTGCATTAACTGAAGAAACAAGAGCTATTATAATGGTTCATCTTTATGGGCAACTAGCAGATTATGAAAGTTTAGAAACAATAGCAAAGAAGCATAATTTGTTGCTAATAGAGGATGCAGCACAATCACATGGAGCTATTTCTAATTCTAAAAATATTAAAGCTGGTAATTTAGCGCATGCCGCAGCATTTAGTTTTTATCCAAGTAAAAATCTTGGAGCATTAGGTGATGGTGGTGCAGTAGCAACTAACGATAAAGAATTATTTGAAGCAGTTTCTTTATTAAGAAACTATGGTAGTAATATAAAATATAAAAATGAAGTAATAGGTCATAATAGTAGATTAGACGATTTGCAAGCTGCATTTTTAAGTGTAAAGTTAAGCTCGTTAGATTCTGATAATTCCAGAAGACGATTTATAGCAAAATGTTATCTCAGAGAAATTGTAAACTCTAAAGTGAATTTACCTTCCTATGATGAGTCTAAAAATCATGTGTTTTATGCTTTTGTAGTTGAGGTAGAAAATAGAGATGCTTTTATTAATCATTTAAATAAGAATGGTGTAGAATGGCTGGTGCATTATCCGGTTCCACCACATAAACAAGAGGCATTAAAAAGATTTTCGCATATAAAATTGCCTATTACCGAACAAATTCATAAAAGAATTATAAGTTTGCCAATAAGTCCAGTAATGACGGATGAAGAAATAAGTACTGTGATTGAGGTAATAAATGCTTATTAATTGAAAAAATTTTTTCACTATATAAATAATGAAGTTTTAGTAAAAGCTGCAAGTCTTAATACAGCTAACCTTAGTATTAAGATTCTTGCAGGAATGCTAGTATCTAAGTTTATAGCTTTGTTTATTGGTCCTGAAGGTATGGCGTTGATAGGGAATTTAAGAAACTTCCTAAGCACTATTCAATCTATATCCATTGCTGGTTTATACAATGGTTTTGTTAAACTGATAGGAAAACATAAAAATAATGAGAAGGAGTTAACCAATACTCTTTCTACAGTATTTTACTTTGGTTTTTTTGCGTCACTTTTTTTAGCTTTTATATGTTATTATAATGCAGAGTTTGTAAATAAACTTATTTTTTTCAATAATAACTATGTATATGTTATAGAGAAAATGGCGATTGTACTGCCGTTCTATTCTCTAAATATGTATGTGTTTGCCATAATGAATGGCTTTTCTAAGTATAGGATATTATTAGTTATTAATATAATAGGTCAAATTTTAGGCTTACTTGTTACACTTCTCTTAATAAAACAAGAAAATATTGATGGAGCGTTAATTGCAGTTGTAATTACTCCGGCACTTAATCTTTTGATAACAATAGTTGGTATTGCTTTTAGAAAAAACCTAATGTCAATAATTAACATAACAAGAATTCATATTTCTGTTCTAAGAAATTTGAGTCCTAATATGATTATGGCATTGGTGTCATCTATTGCGTTACCAATTGTATATATAATTATTAGAAATTATATTATTTCAGAAATAGGAATTAAGGAGGCAGGTTATTGGACCGCTGTTACAAGAGTTTCAGATTACTATCTTATGTTTATCAATTCTTTAATGGCACTCTATATTTTACCTCGTTTTGCAGAATTACAATCTCAAACTGAATTTAGAAAAGAAGTGTTTAGTTTTTATAAAACTGTCTTGCCAATTTTTGCAATTCTATTAGGAATAATTTATCTCAGTAGAAGTCTTCTAGTAGACTTATTATTTACAGAAGAGTTTAGACCCATAGAAGATTTAATGGGTTATCAGATATTAGGAGATTTTATGCGTGTAATGTCTATGGTTATTGCTTACAAGTTTTTGGCTAAAAAGATGTTTACACATTTTATAATTATAGAAGTCTTTTTATTTGTTATTATGTATTTTTCTAGCATCTACTTAATTGATGCTTTTGGGATAAAGGGTGCCGTAATGGGACATTGCTTAAGTTATTTAATGCACTTCGGAATTGTTTTGCTAATTTTTGGTAGTTCTTTATTTGGTGTTATAAATGATGAGGGCATTGATGATTTTTAATAGCATTGGGCATGAAGCTTCCAGGAATCATTAAAAATAATATAGTACTTAAGATTACGTCTCTTAATGCAATTGTTATTGCTATTAGGTTGGTTATTTCTGGTTTCACACAATGGTTATTAGCAATAACTTTTGGCGAAGCTGGTATTGCCAGAATTGGTCAGGTTAGAAATATAATGGGTATGTTAACCAGTATTTCTTCTCTTGGTATCTTTAATGGTATTGTAAAATATGTTGCGGAGCATAAAAATAATAAACCCGAATTAAATAAACTTTTTTCTACAGCCACAGTTTTTATAATTATAGGCTCTTTAGTTTCTGGAGTTGTTCTCTTCTTTTGCGCAGGTTATTTTTCAAAGATTCTATTCAAATCCAATGAGTTTACCTATGTTTTTAAGGTTATTGCTTTTATAGTTCCTTTTGTGGCTTTAAACCGAGCTTTGTATGGTATTGTCAATGGCTTATCCGAATATAAAAACTATGCAAGGATAGAGCTGATAAGTTATTTGTTGTCAGCAATGTTATTGGTCTTAGCGCTTTATAAGGCTAATTTAAAAGCAGCCATATTGGCAATAGCAGTTGTACCTGTTATTCAACTAGGAGTCATAATAATTGTATTCGGAAAAGTTGTAAAACGTTATGTTGACTTCAAGAAATTAAAGTTTAGTTTAGATTATAGGAATAGTTTATTAGCTTTTACATTGATGTCCTTTGTGTCTACCTTTTTGCTAAACTATATAGAGTTAAACATTATAAGTCTTATAGAAAATAAAATAAATATTAATGAGGCAGGTTATTGGACAGCTGTGAGTTTTATTTCAAAAAATTATATGGTTTTTGCTTCAGGCTTATTTACGCTTTATGTAATCCCAAGGTTTGCTAATATTTACACCAAGGAAGCTTTTAAACGTGAAGTCTTTAATATTTATAAAACTATCTTACCAATATTTGGTTTGGGTATGATTATGGTATATCTATTAAGGTATGTTATAATAGACGTTATTTATCCGGATTTTAAGGGTATGGAGCCTTTATTTAAATGGCAGTTGTTGGGCGATTTTGTTAGGCTTTGTAGTTTGATTATTGCACATCAATTTTTAGCAAAGCGAATGGTTAAAAGCTTTGTAATTACAGAAATTATTTCACTTGTTTTATTTTATGTCCTTACTGTCTTATTTTTAAATTACTTTAATACAGAGGGTGTAGTAATTGCACATTTAGTAAGGAATATCATCTATTTTATAATAGTATCTGCGGTAGTAGTAAATTACTTTAAAAAGAATAGAAAAGTGAGTAAAGAAGAGTAGAAGTTTATCCCTTATTATTAATCCAAGTATTTAAGTATTTTTCTGCAGAAACAATATAGTTGTGTTCCTCTTCTATAAATTGTCTAGCATTGGAGGATATTTCAATAATTTTTTTGGGATTATTTATTAGCCATTCAAGTTTTTTAGCAACCTCTTTTGCGTTTGGTAAAGCATTTATTGCAATGGTATCTTCTTCAATATTATAATATTCTAACCATTCTTTTTCAGCACCAGTAAATACTACTTTGCCTTTTGCCATAGCTTCTAGAGCGTTATACCCTTGGTCGTAAGCATAAACTTGATCTAATAAGATATGTGCTTCATTATAGGATTTAATATATTCTTTATACGGCAGACTTTTAGCTGTTATAATTTTTATACGTTCACTATATTTTTGTTTTATTAAAGTGAGTGCTTCGTCAAAAATATCATTTCCTTTTTTAAAATAATTATGGGAGTTAATACCGTGAAAAATAACAATTTGACTATTCAAAAAAGGTTCTTCAAACTTTAGGTTGTCTGTGTTAATTGGATTTGGAATTAGGCCTAAATATTTGGGATGATTCCTTAGTGGTAAATGGTAATCTATGTCTGAGGCTATCACACCATTAATTCTTTTAAAAATATGCTCGTGAAGTTCTTTAAATTCTGAAGTTAAAAACTTTAATCCGTAAGAATGAATGAAAGATTTGCCTTTACCGTTCTTATAAGGAGTTAAAATGGAGTATCTAAAGTTGTCTCTATTTGCATAAGAAATACTTATATAATCAGTGCCACAAGACAATAAATATATGTTGTTGTTCCATGAAGCAATTGCTGTAAAGATATCTTTTTCCACAGCGGCTGTACAGCCAAAAGGTGCTTCGTTAATAAATTGAACAATATCAAATTGGCTTAATTTAGACTGTAGCTGTAAAATTTGGTTTTTTATATTTTGAGACTCAAGGTCATAGCCAGATAAACGATAAACAATATTCTTTAATTTTTGTTTAATACCATTGTTGTATTTTTTTTCAATCAGTATATCTACGCTATAGGCTTTAAAACCATCAAAAGGAGCTATTATTGTGACATGGTGACCTAGTTTTTCCAAGCCTTCTTTCAAAGAATTGTGAAGTCTGCTATATTCGCCAACAAGTAAAATCTTCATTTATATCGTTACATTTGCTTTTCAAAGATAGTTGTAAATCATGAGAACCACTGCTAAAAAGATATGTATTGTAGTTCATTCACTTGGTGGTGGTGGTGCTGAGAGATCGTCTGCATTATTATCAGAAATACTATATGAATTAGGTTATGATATCCATATCGTTTCTGTACTAGATATTATTGACTACCCATTTAAGGGTAGGTTATTAAATTTAGGGAAACTCAAGGCTAAAAATGATTCTGTTTTTGGACGTGTGAGAAGACTAATTGTCTTAAAGAAGTATCTTAGAAAACATAAATTTGATTATGTAATTGATAGTAGGACACGTATAGATTTTTTTAAAGAACTTATTATTTCTAAATATTTGTATGGTGGTATAAAGTCAATTTACTTAGTACATAGTTTTAAGCTTAATAACTATATAAATTCAAATTTCTATTTTGGTCGTCAATTATATTCTAATGCTTATAAAATAGTAGCTGTTTCAAAAGGAATACAAGAAGAATTAGAAATTAAATATAGATTTAAAAATGTAATAATGATTTACAATTCTATTAACCCTAAGGTTAATTGTTTCAATAATAAAGAATCAATCGAAAATTATATTTTGTTTTTTGGGAGATTAAATGATAAGATAAAGAACATCTCATTATTACTCCATGCTTATAAAATATCTGCTTTGAGCAAAAAAGCAATAAGTCTCAAAATTTTAGGTGATGGTGTAGATTTAGAAAGAATAAAAAAGAATGTGTTAGATTTAGACTTAGAAGATTATGTTTATTTCTTACCATACCAGCCAGATCCATGTAATATTATTAAAAATGCAATGTTTACTGTGTTAACGAGCAGGTATGAGGGTTTTCCAATGGTAATACCAGAGTCTTTAATCATGGAAGTTCCTGTAATATCTGTAGATTGTAAATCGGGACCAAACGAAGTTATTGTAGATGAGTATAATGGTTTACTGGTAGAAAATCATAATCCAGAGGCCTTAGCTAATGCAATGAACAGAATGGTAATAGATAAAGATTTATATTTACAATGCAAAAAAAATGCAAAATCTAGTGTGGAGCATTTATCTAAAGAAAATATTAGCAAACAATGGAAGGCCATTCTTCAATAATAAAAGATAAATTAATGCAAAAGATTTCATTGATAGATATTCCAAAAGTCCACGACGAAAGAGGATCTCTTGCGGTTGTAGAAAAAGACACAATTCCTTTTACCGTTAAAAGAGTATATTATCTATTTGATGTCCCTATTGATAGCTATAGAGGTGGCCATGCTCATAAAGAACAAGAGTCTGTAATAATAGCGCTTAGCGGTAGTTTTGAAGTTATTGTAGATGATGGTGTTGCTCAAAAACGAATAATGCTAAACAAACCAACACAAGGTCTTTTTATTTCTACGAACATTTGGAGAGAGATAGATAATTTTTCTTCTGGGGCAGTTTGCTTGGTCCTGGCGTCTAGTAATTATAACGAAGCAGAATATATTAGAGACTACAATGATTTTAAAAATCACGTAACAGGATAGTAAAGCTTTTCTCCTTTTAGAGATTTTAGTTTTAGTAATAATCTCACCATCCATCTTGGAGCATTAAGGACTAAGCGCTGTTTTGGTCTTAAGTTTTTTGTTTCAATGTGATTTTTATAAAATCTAAAACTTTCACCATCTTTTTCTAATTTGCTTAAAATAGCTAAAGGAAACCTATTTCTGTCTAGATAAATTTTTAAGCTTTTGTTGGTTTTTTCGAAATCAAAGTATTTGTTGTACTTGGGTTTGTTTTTCACGCTAAATATGGTGTTGCTCAAGCTTTCAGGAACGTAGTTATAATAGGCTAATACTTCATTTATGAATACAACCTTGTAGTTAAGCCCAATGCGTATCCAAAGATCAGTATCTTGTCCAGAAACAATTGATGTATCAAAGTAACCGGTTTTTTCGAGTATCTCATTTTTAAAAACTACACTAGAACTTGTAATGATGGTGTGGTCTAAGCTAGATTCAAAAAAGTTTCGAACTGCATAAGTTTTGTCTTGCTTAAAATTATAAGTAGCGACAACTATTTTGTCTTCATATTTGTGTGCTACTGCTGTGGCAAAAACGGATTCGTTAGGATATGCAATAATGGAATCGTGTACTTTTTTAAGATAATCGACATCCCAAAGATCATCACCATCTAATAAAGCAATAAAAGAATTGCTTGCAGCTTTAATACCTGTGTTTCTGCAATGTGAAGCACCTTGGTTTTTGGTACTAATGATTTTTATTCTTTCATCCTTAAATCCTTCAATAATATCTAAACTTTTGTCTGTAGAGCCATCGTTAACAATAATAAGTTCAAAATCTTTAAACGATTGTTGTAGTACACTCTCAATAGTAGTTTTTATGTACTTCTCTTTGTTGTATACTGATATGATAACAGAAAAGGAAACACTCATTTTTTTGAGTTTAGGTGACAATAATAACACAAACGATAGAAATCAAAAATAAATAATGAAGGTCTATTGCTTAAAAGATTCTTTTCAAATTTGGCCTTAAAATGGTTATAGATATTGTTGAAAATAAAGCCTAGTTTTAATTTGCTAATTGTTTTGTGGGTACGTGATATTAAAGTGTAGTTAGGATCTATAAGTCCGCTTTTTATAAAAAGATTAATAGCTTCTACGGATTCCAGTGATTTTTTTATAAAGGTTTTACTGTCTTCAATACCAAGATGATAAGTTGGATTATTAATATGTTTTATCGGTATTTTATGTTGCATTAAATTGTAAGAGAACAAAGTATCTTCGTGCCTAAAGTTTGGGATGTCCTCATTAAACTTCACAGTCTTAAAAATGCTTTTATGTATTAAAAAATTTAGGGTTAAAAAGCTTAAGTAAACATTCTTATTTCGGTCATTGTGGTCTAGTGCTTCTCGTTTTTTACCATAATGCCAACGCAAAGTTTTTAATTCATCTTGGTCAGTTTCTGGATATAAAATACCTCCATAGATGACGCAAGGTTCTTTATCTATAACAGACATATAGTTTAGAATAAAGTCTTCTGATATAGGCATCACATCAGCATCTAAAAACAATAGCCAATCGTATATGGCATCTTCAGCAAGTTTGTTTCTTATAGCGCTTCTGCCAATATTTTTAGAAAGGACTTTGACATTACAATGTTCTAAAGTTGTTAGAGTTTTATTTAGGTCTACAATATTTTTATCGGTAGAGCAATCATCGTAAATTAAAATTTCAAATTTAAAATTAAGATGTGATTTACACTGTTTATAAATGTTTTCTACTAAAGAAACAACATTATAATTATATGTAGGTATTAGTACCGAAATCATTCAGATATTATTTTTTTTGCAATAATTACTGTTTCTTCTTTATAGCCAAAATAAGCATTGCTTTTGTAATTGTTGATCTCTATAGAAAAACCTACTTTATCTAATCTTCTTTCTAAACCTTTGATAGAGTAAACTCTAACATGGTCTTTTTGACCAAAAGCCTTTTCTCGGTCAGCGGGATTTCTGATTGATCTATCTTCATAAATTTCACCATCTTTAAATGGAGTTTGAATATAACACGAGCCGCTTGGTTTTAAAACTCTATAAAGTTCAGATATGGCTTTCGTATCATCTTCAATATGCTCTAAAACATGATAACAAATTATTACATCAAAAAAGTTATCCTCCTTTGGAATAGCTGTAATGTCATAGCGATAATCAGCTGTAAATTCATCTTCAAAATCGGTACTGAAATATTCTATATCTAAATTTTTAAATTTACTATAAAGTATTTTGTTTGGTGAAAAATGTAGAAGGTTTCCATGTAAAACGTTGTTGTTTTTTAAAGTGTCGTACAATCTTCTAGTTCTACTTCTACTACCACAGTTGGGGCATAATAAATCCTCGTCATAGATTGTTACAAACTGGTTTAGCCTTTTACTACAGATATTACATAGGTGATTACTTCCGCTATACTTTATACTTATTAGTCGTCTGAATAAAGATTCGTTTTTTTTTAGTATGCTTTTTGGAATAATAAATTTAGCAATTCTTTTTAAGCTATTATACATGCCTAACTTTTTCTCTGTACCACCTCAAAAACTTTATTCTCATCACACTTCAAGGTTTTACTTGGGTATTTTAAAAGCAAAGCATAATCGTGTGTAGCCATTAAAATTGTATTACCATTTTTATTGATGTCTTGGAGAACTTCCATAACCTCAATACTGGTTTGTGGGTCTAAATTACCTGTGGGCTCATCGGCTAATATCAATTCTGGGTCATTAAGAAGAGCTCTAGCAATGGCAATACGCTGTTGCTCTCCGCCAGAGAGCTCGTGTGGAAATTTAAAACCTTTGGTTTTCATAGCTACTTTATCCAAAACCTTTTCAATACGTTCTTTTATTTTGTCTTTGTCCTTCCAGCCGGTGGCCTTTAAAACAAATTCAAGATTACCATTAATAGTTCTGTCAGGTAACAACTTAAAATCCTGAAAAACTATTCCAAGTTTTCGACGTAGATAAGGAATGTCTTTTTCCTTCATGGTTCTTAGATTAAAGTCTACAATATGACCTTCACCTTCATTTAATTCTAAATCACCATAAAGTGTTTTCATAAAACTACTTTTTCCGCTTCCTGTTTTACCTATAAGATAAACAAAATCACCCTTTTGCATTTCAAAGTTAACATCGGATAATACCATATTGCCACCTTGATATATTGTTGCGTTTTTAAGTTGTAAAACAGTTTCGGACATATTTTTTCTATAATTTTAGTATCTGTAAATGTATGGCGTAAAATTTCAATTCCCAAATGCTATTTAGAGCTTGGCATAGTAATTGAAAACTCAAACTTATGAGACAATCTATTACTTACATATTCCTATTTTTTGCGGCAGTTTCTTTTGCACAAAAGGAATTTCATGTCTTCCCAAAGGATGGTAATCATGTTAAGGGATCTCCAAATGGTGATGGTAGCCTAGATAAACCATGGGATTTACAAACAGCATTGTCTCAATCTTCAAAACGTGTTAATGGCGGCGATATTATTTGGCTGCATAAGGGAATTTACAACGGTCGCTATAAGAGTACTTTAAAGTCTGTAAATGAAAATTTTATAACGGTTTCGGGATTTGAAGATGACTTGGTTATCTTAAATGGAAACATAGAAAGTAAAGTTAAACAGGTCCTTGAAATAAGTGGAAACAATATAGTCTTTAAGAACTTTGAAGTTACTTTTTTAGGTGACTATTCCAGAAGTGAACATGATGATAATTTTAAGGCATGCACAGGTATTCATCATGTTTCCGGAGTTGCTAAGTTTCAAAATTTGAAGATATATAACAATCCTGGATTAGGTTTTGGTTCATGGAAAAATACAGGTGGTTCGGTAATCGAAGATTGTATGATTTACTTTAATGGGTGGGATGGAAATGTGCGTGGTTTTGGAGAAGGAATGTATGTGCAGAACAACAGTGAAGAGGTTAGAGTTATTAGAAACAATATCATTTTTGGAAACTATTATAAAGGTATAGAAGTTTGGTCTGCAAGCTCAGGTAACAAAGGTGATTTTGTTAAAAACATTATCTTAAGTAATAATATTATTTTTAATAATGGTGTGCCTTCTGGTAGACATTGGGGAAATGTCATAGTGGCTACCAATGATAGAGAAGCCATTAATATTGCCCGAAACATAAAACTGAATAACAATGTTCTTTACCATAACGTAGATTTATTAACACACAAAAAGTTGGGTAATGCATCTTCTCTGGCTTTGGGTTTTATAAAACAAGCACCAGTCGAAAATGTTGAGGTGGCAAATAATTTGATTATTGGACAAAATAATGGGTTTAGTATAATGCCTGCTAAGTCGCTTCTTTTTAAAAACAACATAGTTTACACAGGTTATATTCATTTAGATAAAACAACCAAACCATTTTTAGAGACTGGAAAGCTAAGTTTGGCAGACAATATTTATTATACTAAGAAAAACAAAGCCTTTAGAATATTAAAACATAAAGATTATACTTTATCAGAATGGCAAAATACCTTTGATGTAGATAAAGAAAGCGAATGGAAACATCTAAAAGATTTTGAAATTAAACCAGTTTTAAAGATTCAAAAACTAAGCTCAAAACCTAATGAATTCAATGTTGCTTTGTTAGAAAAAAATGGCAATGATGTGACAGTGGATTTTAGTAATTATAACATTAAAAGAAATTCTTCTTTTAAAATCTATGATTTAGAAAATAGAAATAAAGTTGTTAAATCAGGAACAATTTCTAAAAATGAAAAAATCACTTTTCCAATGAGTTTAAAAGCTTTTGAAAAGCCTTTGCATAATACAATTGCTATAAAAACGGCAGATAATTTTGGGGTTTATAGAATTGTATTTGAGGAAAAAAAACAGAAAAGAAATGTGTTCAAACAGTTCTTCGGATGGTTATTTTAACATTTCACAAGCTGGTTTATAATTATACAGGTTTTCTATCGTTATAAATTTTGTATTCAGTTATATTTGAATAGTGATAATATGTCATCAGTAAATATTAATCAAAAAACGACTCTAATGCTACTTTTTAAAAGACAATTACTTATCGTTTTCCTTACATTTTCAATGCTGGGATTTGCTCAAAAATCTGCGGTTTATACGAGTGAGTTAAAAGATTACCAAAAGGCATTAACCTTATACAATAACAAACAATACAAAGCGGCACAATCCCTGTTTGACGATATTAAGTACAACACAGATGATGCCGTTTTGAAGTCAGACTGTTCGTATTACATTGCCAATTGTGCTGTACGATTAAATCAACGAAATGCTGACGATCTTATAACAGATTTTGTTGAAGAATACCCAACAAGTACAAAGCGAAATACAGCGTTTTTGGATGTAGCAGATTACTATTTTGAAAATGGTAAATACGCCTATGCTCGCAAATGGTATCAAAAAGTGGATGAGTCTAGCATTGCGCGTACTGAGCGCGAGCGTTTCAATTTTAATTACGGTTACACCTTATATTCTACAAATAGCAAAAAAGAAGCAACAAAGTATCTTAATCGTGTCGCAGATTCTAAGGAATATGGCTCACAAGCCAAGTATTATATTGGTTACATGGCCTATGAAGGCGATGATTACGATACGGCTAATGAGTATTTCGATCAGGTGAGTGATAATGAAAAGTACAAAGAAAAACTATCGTATTATCAAGCTGATTTAAACTTTAAATTAGGAAAGTTTGAAAAAGCCATAGAACTTGCTTTAGAACAATTACCAAGCAGTAGAGGTGAAGAAGAATCTGAGCTCAATAAAATTATAGGTGAAAGTTATTTTAATCTAGAAAAATATGAAGAAGCCATTCCTTATCTTCAAGCTTATGAAGGCAAAAA
>JASBSE010000465.1 GCA_030149115.1 Winogradskyella sp.
GACCAACGCTTCAGAATTAATGATTCTAGTTACGTTATGGAAGTTCTAGAGCTGGATTCAGATGCTACAGTACCATATGGTAAACCAGGTAGAATAGTACTTACAGATCTTTATAATTTTGCAACACCTTTGTTGCGCTACGATACAGGTGATATTGGCATTATGGAAGAAGAAAATGGAATAGAATACTTTACTAATATTTCGGGTAGAAAAGTAGATCAACTTTACGATACTAAAGGAAATTTAATTCCTTCACATTTGTCATTGCGATTAATGGATTATGGTAAGTTTAGACAGTTTCAACTTGTTCAAAAAACTAAAAACGAGTATCATATCAATCTTAATACAGATATCAAGGTTGATGAAGTCAAAATCATTACAGATTATAAAGCTCATTTTGGTGATGATGCTATTATAAAGATTAACTATGTTAATGAAATACCTTTATTATCTTCAGGTAAACGTCGCGAAGTGGTAAATGAATACTACAAGTAACTACGCTGTATGCATTAAGTCTAAACTTCTGTCTTTTTCTGTATGGATAGGAACTCCATACGCTAATTTAAAATCACCAATAGATTTTAAAACTAATGAAGCACCACCAATAACAGTATGGTCACCAATAGTAACTCCTTGACTAACGGATGCACTTAAACAAATCGATGAGCAAAATCCAATACTAACATTTCCAGCAATAGTAACACCAGAGGACAAGCTTGAAAAATCAGACATTACAGAGTCATGCCCTAATGATGCTTTTGTGTTTAAAAGACAGAATTTACCGAGCTTAGCATTAGCATTTACGATTGTGCCCGCCATTAATACGGCACCTTCTGGGACCAAGATATCTTCTGCCAAAATTGCACTTGGATGTACAATGGGTACGAATTCAATTTTTGGTGCTATTTTTTTGATGCTTCTGTAAATACTTAATCTTAGGTCATTATCACCAATACCAATAACAATACCTTCAATATTAAACTTATTAATTGTAACAAGAAGTGAGTCTAAATTTCCAATAACTTTATGACCATATACTGAAGAATTTAATGGTTTATAGGAATCTATAAAACCGATGAGATTATAATCATTATTCTTTAGAATAATATCTACAATCATTTTAGCATGGCCAGAAGCACCATAAATTACTATATTTCTCATTTCATTAGGTTTTGACAAATTAATTGGTCTAGGGTCAACAATCGAATTGTCAAAGTAGATTTGGTTTCGGCTCTAAGATATTTAATCAATACTAAATGATATAGTAATCACGCTAAACAGTGTAATTTCATCCGTTAAATGTCAAAAACTTGTACTATTTAAAGCTATTTTTGCAATAAACTCTGAAAAATTTAGCATTTCAGATTTATATAATTTATGATATTTAACAGACCGTTTTCAGTAAAAATCAAACCTAAAAACCTAGCAGTAAAACTTAATGCTAAAGGTGAACAATTTGTAGTAAAAGGTCATCCTTGGGTGTTTTCCAATAGTATTGTAAAGATTAATGATGATGCCAAAACTGGTGATTTAGCTATCATTTTTAGTAAGAATAAAAACAAGGTTGTTGGCATTGGTTTGTATGATGCAAAATCACCAATACGAATCAAAATCATCCATGATGCGTCTACAAAAGCAGAAATAAACGCTGATTTTTTTCATCAGAAAATAGAAGCCGCTTTTGATAAACGGGAAGAATTACTGCAGACAAACACAAATAGTTATAGACTATTATTTGGTGAGAATGATGGTTTTCCTGGGTTGATTGCAGATGTTTATAATACTGTTCTAGTCGTAAAATTGTATTCAGAAATTTGGTTACCTTATTTAGAGCCTATTTTAGAAAGCCTACAACAAGTTTCTAATGCAAAAACAATTGTAATGCGTTTGAGCAGAAGTTTAGAAAACAGCACTAACCATTCCTTAAATGACGGAGATGTCATTTATGGTACTTTAGATAATGAGGTGGTTAAGTTTGTAGAGCACGGAGTCAATTTTTCCGCAAATGTCATCAAAGGTCATAAAACGGGTTATTTCTTAGATCACAGAGCTAATAGAAAAAGAGTAGGTGAGTTGAGTAAAGGGAAAACGGTTTTAGATGTGTTTTCTTATGCAGGTGGATT
>JASBSE010000468.1 GCA_030149115.1 Winogradskyella sp.
TTATCCTTGATTGTTACAGATGCCTTTGCTGCGGATTATTTTCCTAAAGACAAGCCTTTTTTAGGTGGTGTTCTGGGAGCGTTGATTTTACATGGTATTAAACGAGGAGCATTTTCTAACGAAGCTGGTTTAGGTACAGCACCAATGGCACATGGAGCAGCAAAAACTGGCGAGCCTGTTAGAGAAGGTTTAGTCGCAATGCTTGGTCCTGTGATAGATACATTGATTGTCTGTACGCTCACAGCTTTAGCGATTTTGGTAACAGGTGTTTGGCAAACCACAACAGATAATGGAGTGAGTTTAACAGCTTCTGCCTTCGAGCAAGCCTTACCTTACGGTCAGTATTTACTGATGGTTTGTGTGTTTTTCTTTAGTGTGTCGTCCTTGTTTAGCTATTCGTACTATGGTACAAAATGTTTATCGTTTTTAATTGGAGCGGATAAAAAGCACTATTACAATTATTTCTATATTCTGAGCATTGTTCTTGCGGCAACAACGCCTTTTGAGGCGATGATTAACTTTATAGATGGTGTGTTTGCATTTATGGCATTTCCAACAATGATTGCCACAATTCTATTAGCGCCAAAAGTGCTGAAGGAATCTAAACGCTACTTTATGAGTTTAAAGAAGTCTAAGAATCGGTAATGGAGGACTTAAATTGAGCAGGAGTCATCATTTCCATTTTTTTAAACTGCCTGTTGAAGTAGCTCGTATTATTAAATCCAGACTTAAAAGCGATTTCAGACATTCTCACATCTTTAGATTCTTTAATCAATTTCTTTGCGAATTTAATTTTCTCAGAATTGATATAGTCAATAGGAGACACACCAAGCGTGTTTTTAAATTGCTTATGAAAGTGAGACGTGCTCATATATGCTTTCTTCGCTAATTGATCTACTGTAATGTCTTTATTGGTAAGATTATCCTTGATGAATTTTATGACTGTGCCAATACGTGTGTCGTTAAAGATATTGTTGGTATCATTAATAATGAGTGATTTTGCTTTGGTTTGAAGTAGTCTCACAATCAATTCCTGAATCATTAAATCTAACAAGACATCTTTAGATTTATTGTTGTTGGTAAACGTGTAAGTTAGACGTTCGATAAGGTGGTTAACATCTACATTATTAATAAGATGTGATGCCGTGTTGTCTAAATCCCAATTATTGTTTTCGTTTTCAATAGCTACATTTTGATTGAATTTTTGAACAACTTCTTCAATCTTAAACGCATCAATGCCTAGAGCTAAGCATTGTGTTGGTTTTTCTTCCGTTGCAAGTGGAAAATCAATAACCATTTCTTTATTAGTAGGCATTACAACAGATTCACCTGGGAAAAAATCAAAAGCTTCAAAACCGTCAATATGCATCACTTTCTTGCCAGTCAGCATACTCGCAATGATAGGAAAACCAAAAGTCAACGAAACTTTTTCAGCATAAGCATGCGTCTCATAGATATTCAACTCAGCATACTCAGCATTATACGTGGTTCTGTTCTCAACCAAAGTGGTGAGTTTTCTGTTGTTTCTATGTTGATTTAATAAGGATGTCATATTCAATAATACGAAAATTAAATGCTAAAAAGTCTTAAAAAGAGATATGTTCAAAAATATGATAAATATGTTCAATTATTTCAGAATATGACAAAATAACTTTACGAAAAGTAAAAAATAGTCAATTTTTTGACTAAAATAATCAAGAACTAATAAATAATCAAAATTTAAGATGAGTTATTCTAAACCACAATTTAAAGCATCCTATGACAATTTTATCAATGGTAAGTTTGTTGCACCAATAGGAGGTGAGTATTTTGAAAATACATCGCCAATTGACAAATCACTAATTGCAAAATACCCAAGATCCCAAAAAGAAGATGTAGAGTTAGCGCTAGATGCTGCTAATGCTGCAAAAGAATCTTGGGGAAATACTTCGGCAACAGAACGTGCAAATCTACTTAATAAAGTAGCGGATATTATTGAGGCAAACCTTGAAGAATTTGCTTTGGTTGAAACATGTGATAATGGTAAGCCGATTAGAGAAACATTAAATGCTGACATTCCGTTATGTGTAGATCATTGGAGATACTTTGCGTCTTGTATAAGATCAGAAGAGGGTAGTGCTACAGAATTAGATGCCAATACCTTATCGATGAATATTAAAGAGCCACTTGGTGTGGTTGGGCAAATCATTCCTTGGAACTTCCCTTTATTGATGTTGTCTTGGAAATTGCCACCAGCATTAGCAACAGGTAACTGTGTTGTATTAAAGCCAGCAGAACAAACACCATCTTCGGCAACTTTATTAATGGAAAAAATAGCAGATGTTTTTCCTCCAGGAGTCATTAATGTAGTTCATGGATTTGGACCAGAAGCAGGAAAGCCTTTAGCGTCGAGTTCTCGTGTAGATAAAGTTGCCTTTACAGGGGAAACGACTACAGGACAATTAATTATGCAATATGCGTCAAAGAACCTAAATCCTGTAACGATGGAATTGGGTGGTAAGTCTCCAAATATTTTCTTCAATTCTGTTATGGATGAAGACGACGCGTTCTTAGACAAAGCTATAGAAGGTGCAGTGTTGTTTGCATTCAATCAAGGTGAAGTATGTACGTGCCCTTCTCGTATTTTAGTACAAGAAGATATCTACGATAAGTTTATGGAGCGCGTTATTGAACGTACAAAAGCAATTGTACAGACTAGTCCTTATGATTCGAGCTGTATGGTTGGAGCACAAGCCTCTAATGACCAATACGAAAAAATCCAGTCCTACATTAAAATAGGTAAGGACGAAGGAGCTAAAGTGCTTTGTGGTGGAGATGCTAATAAAGATGGAGATTTGGCGAACGGATTCTTTATTCAGCCAACAATTTTAGAAGGTCATAACAAAATGCGAGTATTCCAAGAAGAGATTTTCGGGCCAGTAGTTTGCGTAACTAAGTTTAAAGATGAAGCTGAAGCTCTGGAAATTGCTAACGATACACTTTATGGATTAGGAGCAGGTGTTTGGACGCGAGATGCACATCAGTTGTATCAAATTCCTCGAGCTATAAAAGCCGGCCGTGTTTGGGTGAATTGTTATCATGCATATCCGGCTCATGCGCCATTTGGTGGATATAAAAAATCTGGATTTGGTAGAGAGAATCATGTGATGATGTTAAGCCATTACAGACAAACTAAGAATATGTTAATTTCTTATGACAAAAATAAACTAGGCTTCTTTTAATAATCCCTTAATTAATAGCTTAGCAATGGCTGAATTGTTTAGGTTCAGCCATTTTTAATATTTTATAGTATGAAACGCGTAGAGATTACAGAAAAAGCCAAAAAAGTTGTTAGGCAATTAAAAGAAAAGTATGGTGAGTTAATTTTTCATCAAAGTGGAGGTTGTTGTGATGGTTCAGCACCCATGATTTTTGAAAAAGATGATATGTACTTGGATGAGAGTGATATTTTTCTTGGAGAGGTCGAAGGAGTTCCATTTTATATGAACCAAGATCAATTCGAGTATTGGAAGCATACACATCTTACGATAGATACAACAGAAGGGAGAGGAGCCAGTTTCTCGTTAGAAATTCCATTAGGATTACGTTTTATTATTCATTCCAGAATTTTAACTGAAGAAGAGGATTCTTATTTTAATCCAAAGTCTAGCTAAAAACAGACTTCAATATTTAAAACAAACCCTGAAAAATAGATTTTTCAGGGTTTTGTTATATATGCAATTATTGTTTTGAAAAGATATAGATTCCTTAAAATATTAATAGTCATAATTCATAATTGTTAAAAAAAATGATTTTAAATTGTATTTATATTGCTAAATTGATATATTTATGCTAAATTAATATATATGAAAATTGATCTTTGTCCAAATTGTGGTTCTGATAGCTATGTAAAAAGTGGAATAGTGAATGATAGGCAACGTTATAGGTGTAAATCATGTAACTATTATTTTACTGTAAATAAGTTAGGAAAAAAAATAGATGACTATTACGTTAATAAAGCATTACAGTTATACTTAGAGGGATTAACGTATCGTGAGATTGAGCGTATATTGGGAATCTCACACGTTAGCATTATGAACTGGGTTAAGAAATATAATATTAAGCGACCATACAATTCAAAGTATCATCCTACTTATAAAATTCTCAACGCGCAAGAGCTAGCTACATTCTTTTCAAATTCAAAAAATTTATCAGGAGCAGGTGCATTAGTAACTGAATTAGGTGATAAATTTATGCTTATTAAATGGGAGCGTTTTAGAGATTAAATATATATAATTAGCAAAAAAATATATTAACTTTTTTTTTAGAGATTGTTTTTTAGAGTTTAGTGGTGCACACAAAATCAATGTTTAACTAACTAAACAACTAATCTTTATGAAAAAACTTAATTGTATCATAGTGGTTCTTTCACTATGTTTTTTTTCTGGGTTTTCTCAAACAGAACCTGAAATGGGTTACGGGAAGGGCTACAGGATTAATTTTAACGACGATGGTACCAAGTACATGAGATTCATTTCTTGGGGCCAATTCTGGGCACAATACAATGGAGATGCACCAGATGGCACTGAAAAACTTTCACTGAGCGTAAGAAGAGCTAGGATACTAAGCTGGATTAAATTTAGTGACAAATTTTCACTTGTTACTCATTTCGGACTTAACAGTTTAAATGGTAACAACACGTCACCTTTAGGAAGTCAGGGATCTAATGCCGATGCTACACAACTTTTCTTTCATGATTTTTGGGGAGAATATAAAGTAGCAAAAGACTTCTATGTTGGTGCTGGACTTCATTATTGGAACGGGATTTCTCGTCTTAACAACCAAAGTACCTTAAACATGTTAACCCTAGACAATAATAGATCATCTTGGTCTACAATTGGTCTTTCAGATCAGTTTGCGCGTCACATAGGTGTTTATGTAAAAGGTAAATTAGGGAAAGTTCAATACCGTTTTGCATTAAACGAAGCTAATAGAAATACCTTGGATAATGATGGTACACCTAGAGATGTTGGTACTGCAACTGTATATAGAGGTAGAGAAGTATTAGGTTCAGACGAAGCAGGAAAAGTAATTCAAGGTTATGTAGATGTTAATTTACTAGATCAAGAATCTAATGCTTTACCGTATAAAGTCGGTACGTATATGGGTAGTAAAAAAGTATTCAATATTGGTGCTGGTTTCTTTAGTCATCCAAGTGGTGTTGTATTGCCAAATGGTGAAGGTGATGATGTTCTGTTGTTTGCGGCAGATGCTTTCTATGATGCACCAATAGGAGATAACGGTTCGGCAATTACAGCTTATGCAACTTATCAGAATAATGATTATGGTGAGGATTTTTTCTTAGGTCCTTATGCAACAGGTAATATGATTTACGGTCATGTTGGTTATGTGCTTCCAGGAGATAAAACTAAAACTAGATTTCAACCTTATGTAGCATACTCTACAAGAAGTATTGATGCTATTGATGATAATGCTAATCAGTTTAAACTAGGCGCAAACATCTTTTTTACAGGTCATCATTCAAAGCTAAGCTTCGATTATACCAATGACAAAGTTGGTGATGGTGATGCGACAGGAGTCTTTACTGTTCAGGCTATGATCTTTTTATAAAAGCCTAATTTAACTATAACTAAATAAACAAATCAATTATGTCAGAAAAACAAAAAAATGCATCTGCGTATTGGAAGGAAAATGTAAAATACCTTTCAATACTTCTAATCATCTGGTTCATTGTTTCCTATGGTTGTGGTATTCTTTTTAAAGATGCTTTAAATGAAATAAGACTTGGTGGGTTTAAACTAGGTTTCTGGTTTGCTCAGCAAGGCTCTATATACGTATTCGTGATTCTAATATTCGTATACGTTAGAATAATGAATAAACTAGATAAAAAATATGGTTACGACGAATAGTCTTAACTAATAACCAAAAAATTAAAATTATGAGTGTACAAACTTGGACATGGATATTAGTAGGCGTTACGTTCGCACTATATTTCGGAATTGCAATTTGGGCCAGAG
>JASBSE010000470.1 GCA_030149115.1 Winogradskyella sp.
ATCCATTGATGCATAACTGATATCAAAAGCACCATCTGTAAGATTAGAAATAGCAATTGCTCGCTCTATAAGTTGAAATAATTCTAGGTCAACTTCTACTGCTTTTATGCCGGAGTTTCTATTAATTTTTGATGTTTGCGAATTTTCATCCCAAGAAGAAATAAGACTCTCAATTCTTTCAATTTCATCAACAGCCAGTTTAATAAACTTCTCACCTTCTATAGAGTCTTTTGCAACAACAGTAATATCAAAACGGCTACCCATCAATTTAAGAGTTTTCTTAAACGTCTCTTGGGCTGAACAGATTTGAACAACAATTAGAAATATTGCAAGTGAGAGAAGATGTTTCAAAATTTATTTTAAAAAAGCATTAATTTCTTTGATATACTTTTTTGGTGTAGTTTTCTTATAACCTGTTTCACCAAGAACTTCGCCTTTTGAGTTTAAAACAACTACAAAAGGAAAATAACCTTGCTTATTATATTTTTCAGCTAGTTTTTTATTCGCCTCGGTTTGTTCTTCAGAGAGTTTGTTACTTTTTTTTCTTGGAAAATCTGCCTTTAACATTATATAATGTTCGTTCGAATAAGTTTTAAACTCTTCTGTACTCCAAATTTCTCTATCTAATTTTATACATGGACCACACCAATCAGAACCTTGAAAAACTAAAACAATTGGTTTATTGCTAGTAGCTGCTATTTCTTTCGCTTTAGAAAAGTCTGTGTGCCACTCTTGGGCATTTGCCATTGCAATACAAAGTAACAATGACAAGGTTGTGAATATTATCTTCATTTAATAATGATTAAAAAATAATAATTAAACGAAAGTTACGTAGGTTTATTTTTATCTATGTAACTTTTATTACAAAACATACAGACAATCTAAAAAAAATGAGGATAGTTTAAAAATCAAATTTTAGCTGAACACTAACAGATTTTTTATCCTCAGCAATTGGTTCTGATTGTTTGTTCTTGTCAGTATTTAGATTGGATAAAGAAATTCCCAAAAGACGCACAGAATTATTCAGTTTTTCTTGATATAAAAGTTCCTTAGCTGTTTCTAAGATTATAGATTTATCATTCACATAATATGGAAGTGTTTTACTCCGAGTTTGTAAAGTGAAGTCGCTGTATTTAATTTTTAGTGTTATGGTTTTTCCTGCTACTTTGCTTTTTTCTAAGCGTTTCGAAACTTCTTCTGCGATGTGATCTAACTTTTCGAGCATAAAAATTTCAGAAGAAAGATTTTCGCTAAAAGTGCGTTCTGCAGCTAAAGATTTTCTTATGCGGTTTGGTTTAACTTCACTATTATGGATTCCTCTAACAATGTAATAATAATAACGGCCAGATTTGCCAAAGTTCATATCAAGATAATCGAGGCTTTTAGATTTTAAATCTTTGCCAGTAAATATGCCTTTTTGATACATTTTTTCGGCAGTAACCTTACCAACACCATAGAATTTTCTGATGTCTAAATCTTCTAAAAATTGAAGTACATCTTCGGGATTTACAGTTTTTTGTCCATTGGGTTTGTTATAATCACTTGCTACT
The DNA here is from genome assembly GCA_030149115.1 of Winogradskyella sp. Taxonomy (GTDB): domain Bacteria; phylum Bacteroidota; class Bacteroidia; order Flavobacteriales; family Flavobacteriaceae; genus Winogradskyella. The sequence goes on from JASBSE010000470.1 coordinate 1,551, forward strand.
TTGGCAATAAACTTATTAATAGAGATGCCTGCGGAAGCTGTTAAGCCCACTTCATCATAAATACGTTGTCTAATCTTCTTAGCAATTAAAGTGGCGCTAGGAAGCCCTATTTTGTTTTCAGTAACATCTAAATAGGCTTCATCTAAAGATAAAGGTTCGACCAAATCAGTGTAGTCAAAAAATATTTTACGTATTTGGTTAGAAATTTCCTTATATCTATCAAATCGAGGTCTTACAAATATAAGTTCAGGGCAGAGTTTCTCAGCCAAACGACCAGACATGGCACTCTTTACGCCAAATTTTCTAGCCTCATAACTAGCAGCGCTAATTACACCACGTTTTCCACCACCACCAACAGCAATGGGCTTACCTTTAAGTTCAGGATCATCCATTTGCTCAACAGAAGCATAAAATGCATCCATATCTACGTGAATTATCTTTCTTATTGGTAAATCGTTTAGCATAGTGTAAATTTAGACATTAAATACCGTTTAATGACCGTAGAAATAGAGCGTAAATTTTTAGTAAATTCTAATGACTTTAAAAAAGAGGCATCAAAGAATTATAGTATAAAACAAGGTTTTTTGAATAGCCACAAAGAGCGCACAGTTAGAGTAAGATTGAAAAAAGATAAAGGATACTTAACGATAAAGGGAAGATCTTCGGAAGATGGTTTAATCCGTTTTGAGTGGGAAACTGAAATTACGAAGCATGAAGCAGAACAACTCTTAGCGTTGTGTGAAGAGGGTATAATTGATAAAATCCGTTACGAAGTAAACTTTGGTAACCACACTTTTGAGATTGATGAATTTTTTGGAGAAAATGAAGGTTTAGTTATAGCTGAGGTAGAATTACAATCTACAAACGAACAGTTTAATAAACCAGGTTGGTTAGGCAACGAAGTTACAGGAGATATTCGATATTATAATTCACAATTAAGTAAACAACCATTCAAAAACTGGAATAAATGAAAAATACATTATTAACGTTGATATTAATTTGTTTTTTGTCATCATGTAAAGATGACAAAAAATCAGGTAAAATTAAGGGAACAGTTATAGAAAATGAGGCTGTTGAGGCACCAATTGAAAAATCAAAGCCTTTGAAAGAGGAATCAGGAAAGTCAGTAGCAGAACTAAAAAAAGAGCTTATTAGTAAAGGTTATCAGGTGTTTGACTATGTAGATGAAAAGACGAAGGATACAACTTTGATGCAACAATATTTTATTGCTTTTTTGAAGAGTGGACCAATTAGAAATCAGAACGAAGAAGAGGCAAATAAATTACAAAATGAACATTTAGCGCATTTAGGTAAGATGTACGAATTAGGATATGCAGATATTTCTGGTCCTTTTGGTGACGATGGAGATATAAGAGGAATTACTATTTACAACGTGCCAACATTAAAAATGGCTGATAGTTTAGCAAATGCCGATCCAATGGTAAAAGCTGGACGTTTGATTATAGAAGTGCATCCTTGGTGGGCTGCTAAAGGTTTTCCGTTACGATAAAAAAACGCTCTGAGAAATCAGAGCGTTTTTTTACTTTTATAAAGTTGAATCGTTTACTGTTGTACTTCAGGACCTCCACTAACAATTTTAAATTCAGAACGTCTATTTTGTTGGTGTTGTTCATCAGAGCAATTAGCGCCACAATCTACTTTAGGTTCAGACTCACCTTTACCTTCAGCAGCGATACGCGAAGCATCAATACCTTTAGAGATTACGTATTGTTGGGTACTCTTA
>JASBSE010000493.1 GCA_030149115.1 Winogradskyella sp.
AAATTACGTTAAAATTGTCTTTTGTCTTTTAATGTGGAAACATATCTTTGCTCTTATCTAACACACACTATATATAATGAAGAATTTTGTTGAAGAATTAACATGGAGAGGTATGTTGCACCAAAGCATGCCAGGAGTAGAAGAACATTTATTAGAGGGTATGCAAAGTGCTTATGTAGGTATAGATCCTACTGCAGATTCTTTACATATTGGTCACTTAGTTGGTGTTATGATGTTACGTCATTTTCAGTTAGCAGGTCACAAACCTTATGCTTTGGTAGGTGGTGCAACAGGAATGATAGGTGATCCATCAGGAAAATCTGCAGAACGAAACTTATTAGACGAAAAAACACTGCGTCATAATCAAGAAGCTATAAAAAATCAATTGTCAAGATTTTTAGATTTTGATAGTGATGAAGCTAATTCAGCCGTTTTAGTAAACAACTATGATTGGATGAAAGAGTTTTCGTTTTTAGAGTTTATACGAGATGTAGGTAAGCACATTACAGTTAACTACATGATGGCTAAAGATTCTGTGAAAAAGCGTTTAAGTTCTGAAGCTAAAGAAGGAATGTCTTTTACGGAGTTTACATATCAATTAGTGCAAGGGTATGACTTTTTGCATTTGTACAGAGAGAATAACTGTTCTATACAAATGGGAGGAAGTGATCAATGGGGAAATATTACCACAGGTACAGAATTAATTCGTCGTATTGGTGGAGGTAAAGGTTATGCCTTAACCTGTCCGTTAATTACCAAAGCAGATGGTACTAAATTTGGTAAAACCGAAGGAGGTAATATTTGGTTAGATGCCAAAAGAACATCGCCATACAAATTTTACCAATATTGGTTAAACTCTAGTGATGACGATGCTGAGAAGTACATTAAAATCTTTACGTTTTTAACCGAAGAAGAAATCTCTGATTTAGTAAAAACGCATGCAGAAGCACCTCACTTAAGAGCGTTGCAAAAGAAATTAGCAGAAGAAATTACCATTATGGTACACTCTAAAGAGGATTTTGAAAATGCCGAAAAAGCATCAAGTATTTTGTTTAGTAAATCTTTTAAAGAGGATATTAAAACTTTAGATGAAGTTACATTTTTAGATGTTTTTGAAGGAGTGCCACAAGCTTTTATTTCAAGAGCAGAGTTTAATGAAGGTCTTGATATGATTGGTGCTTTAGCTGCAAAAACCAATTTTTTGAATTCTAATGGTGAAGCAAGACGAGCTTTAAAGGAAAATTCGATTTCAGTTAATAAAGAAAAAGTAAAAGAAGATTACCAACTATCTTCAGAAGATTTAATAAACGACACCTATATTATACTTAATAAAGGAAAGAAAAATACCTATATCATAAAGGTTGAGTAATGAAAGTGCCCAAAATCTCTTTTGGGCACCATCTAACCAATCAATCAACTATTGAAAAATCTTTCTTTTCGATAGCAATTATTAAGTCGTAATACAATAATAAACCTTACAGGG
>JASBSE010000039.1 GCA_030149115.1 Winogradskyella sp.
AAGCTATCTTTGTTGATTAAACTTGGAGTTTCAATAACAGCTTTTACCGTGTCGTAAGCTTTTTCTACAGGTTTAAATTGAAAGGCAACAAAAATTAAACCGATAATAAGTAAGAGGAGTATTAGTTTCTTCATAACTGATAAACGTTATTTTTTAAAGATTTCGTATTATATTCCTACTTTATTTAACATGAATATGTATCCACTATCAAAACGTTTGGGTTTAATACTAGGTCCTTTATTGTTTATTCTCCTTCAAGTTTTTCAATTTAACCTAATTTCAGACAAAGCTGATATTGTCATTGCAGTTGCATTATGGATGATAATATGGTGGATCACAGAAGCGGTTTCTATTTCGGTTACTGCATTATTGCCTCTGTTCCTATTTCCTTTGTTTAAAGTGATGCCAATAGATGAGGTTGGTGCCAATTACGGAAGTCCAATTGTATTTCTCTTTTTCGGTGGATTTGTTTTGGCTTTAGCCTTGGAAAAAGTAAATCTACATAGGCGAATAGCTCTAAACATAATAAGACTTACAGGTACAACTCCCAATAAAGTTATATTGGGTTTTATGCTGGCTACAGCTTTTATGAGCATGTGGATAAGTAATACGGCTAGTGCTGTGGTAATGTTGCCAATAGCTATGTCTGTAATCAACTTACTTATAAATGATGCTGATGGTTTTACAAAGCAAGATCAAAATTTTGCATTAAGTGTAATGCTTGGTATTGCGTTTTCTGCCAATGCTGGTGGAATAGCAACAATAATTGGTACACCACCAAACTCTATTCTAATAGGTTTACTAGAGAATGAATACAATATGGAGATATCCTTTTTGAATTGGTTGATTGTCGGCTTACCTTTTTCTGTCATTTTAATCACTATAATTTATTTTGTTCTGATAAAATTATTCCCGAATAAGGGATTAGAATTTGGTGCTTCAAAAACAGTAATTGTAGACGAGTTGAATAAGTTAGGTAAACTCTCACCCAAGGAAAGACAGGTGTTAGTAACATTTGCTGTAATAGTATCGCTTTGGATTTTTAGAACAGTCATTAACGGTATATTTCCAAAACTTGGACTAACAGATACCATGATTAGTATTTTAGGAGCTTTAGCACTGTTTACAGTACCGCATAAGTTTAATAAAGGTGAGTTTATTTTAGAATGGAAAGACACTCAAAAATTAGCTTGGGGAATTTTAATACTATTTGGTGGAGGACTGGCTTTAGCTAAAGGCATGTCTGCAAGTGGTATTGTCGATATTGTTGCAGAAACGATTTCTAAAAGCGAAGTGAGTATTTTGTTTACAGCTTCTCTGCTTATTTTCTTAATGTTGTTTATGACGGAGTTGATGAGTAACGTTGCACTTACCGCCGTTTTAGCACCAGTAGTGGCTGGTATTGCTATTGGTTTAGAAGTGCCAATATTGTATTTACTAATACCTGTTACAATGGCAAGTAGTTGTGCGTTTATGTTACCAATGGCAACACCACCAAATGCTATTGTTTTTGCAAGTGGTTTTGTAAAAGTGCATCAAATGGCAAGGGTAGGTGTGATATTAAATCTTATCTCTGTAATCTTATTAATTTTAATGTTTCAGTATATTCTGCCACTCATATTTTAAAGATTCAATTATGAATTTTAAAACTGTAAAACCAATACTTGTTGTAAATCTTTTGATACTATTCTTACTGTTTTTAGGCTGTAAGTCAGTTGAAAAATTACCAGATCCATTACAAGCAGGATGGAAGGGAAAGAAAGTTTGCGAAGTTGTTGAAGAAAACAAATCTGTACGTGTTTTAAAATGTACATTTCCGCCAAATGTTGGTCACGAGAAACATTATCATAAACCACACTTTGGTTATACGTTATCAGGAGGTAAATTCAGAATTACAGATACTACAGGCACTCGCGAAGTAGATGTGCCAAAAGGTTACCATTTTTCTAATGATGTTAAAACTATTCATGAAGTGCAAAATATTGGTAAAACCACAGCTGTTTTTTTGATTGTTGAATACAAGTAAATTAAATAATTAGTATCTTTTATAGCGAAAATGAAAAGCTATGAGTTCTACAACTAAAAGATTTGATGAAGCTTTGAAAAAGCTCTATGTAGCCTTTCATAACGATACTCTAAATCCTGAAGACTGTAAACAATGTGCTGTTGGAAATATTCTTGATAATAATGACAGTTGGAGTTATATGACGGATTTGCATGGCTCTAAACGCTTAAGCTATGTCGGTTTAGTGCATCAAAATTTAGGAAGACGTTTTAACGGCTATTCACCGATAGAATTATTAAAAATTGAAGCTTCCTTTTTAGAAGGTTGTGGTTATCGTTTGGGCAAAACCTATTGCCATAAGCCAGAGTATTGTAAAAATCAAGACATTTTATTTAATGGTTTAAATGCTGTTGTTTCAACTTTATGCGAGTTGGATGGCGTCAAAAATGTTATGGATTGTAGTTCTCTGTTTAATTATGAACTTAAAGATAATTTCAATCTACAACGTGCTTAGGTACCAAATACTGAAACCTAATAAGAAAGCAATACCTAACCAAGACAAAATATGTAAGCCTAAACTCGGTCTCCAGGCTTTTGGTGTATGTTTACTGCAGAGTAGTTTGTAATTTATGATAGCATAGAAGGGGGCTGTTACAAAAGATAGAATCGTTGCTACTTTAATGAGCAATCCCATCTCAGAAGCCAGAATTAAAAAGATAATTATGGTTCCGAAGGTTAAAATTAGTATCCAGTTTAGGTAGCCCCTTTTGTAGGTTTTATTGTTGAGTATCTCTAAACTTTTGCTCATAGCTCTTGGAGAAGCATCTAGTGTGGTAATAGTGGTGCTAAACATAGTTGTAAATGCAGCAATACCAATAAGAATTTTAGCCCAATCACCTAAACTTTTGGTGTATAATTTTATAAGTTGGTTAGAAAATACACCAGCTTTATTACTAAAGCTATTTCCAGAATCGTGCATCACAAAGTAGCCTAAACTGACAAAAGCAATTCCTAAAAGTATAGCTCCAAAAAAGCCAACGTTAAAATCTAATAACGCATCTTTTGGAGTAAATGATCCTTCATCTTTTTTCTTTTCTAATGCCCAAATAGAATGCCATACAGAAATATCTAAAGGTGCTGGCATCCATCCCATAAAGGCAATTAAAAAAGCAATTTCAATTTTATTGTTTGGTAATACCTGATTGAAATCTATGGTTTTATCAAATTCAGTAAAAGCAAAATAGACAGCAACCAAAGTGCTTA
>JASBSE010000526.1 GCA_030149115.1 Winogradskyella sp.
TTTAATTGCAAAGTTGTTAAAAGATAGACCTAGAGTACCGATGAAACCACCTCCACCATAACCACCTTGTAGTTGTATTTGGCTAGATCCTTGCTCGGCAACTTCGTATTCAATATCTAAAGTTCCGTCTACAGGATTAGGGTTTTTAATATTAGGCACTAGTTGTTGTGCATCAAAGAATCCCAATTGTCCAAGCTCTCTCAACGTTCTTATAATTTGAGATTTGCTATATAACTCACCAGGACGCGTTCTTATCTCTCTATAAATTACATGATCATTGGTAACATCATTTCCTTTAACAGTAACGTTATTAAAGTAAGCTGGCTTACCTTCAGATATACGAATCTCCATATCAATTACGTTACCCTCTGCACTTACCTCTACTGGATTTATAGTAGAGAACATGTAACCACTATTTTGATATGCATTTACTAAACTAACTGCATCTGGATCATTAGGATCATCAATACGCTCTCTTAACTCCACACCGTTGTAGGTATCACCTTCTTTAATACCTAATAATGCAGCTAACTGCCTATCATCATATACTGTATTTCCAACAAAATCAATTTTACCAAAAGTGTATTTTTCACCTTCTTCAACTTCAATATTTAAGCTGATAGTTTTGTCATCGTTATAAATAATAGAGTCTGAAACAATTCTTGCATCTCTGTAACCTTTTTCTTTGTAATGATCTACAAGACTTATTAAATCCGCTCTAAAATCTTCTTCGATATATTTTGAACGTTTAAAGATACGCAATGGACTAAGGCTCTTTTTCTTAGTATTTTTCATTGCTTTACGAAGTTTCTTGTCCTTTAACTTTTCGTTACCTGTAAAGTTGATATTCTTTATTTTAACTTTTTGGCCTTTGTCTATCTTGATTTTCATGTTAACACGTTCCTTTTCTACAGAATCAATAACTTCTGAAGTTTGAATGTTAACTTTGGTGTTTAAAAACCCTTTCTTTTTGTATTTATTTGTAAGATAATTTCTTGTAGTCGCAATAAGATTTTCGGTAACCTTTACACCAGATTGAAGTTTATTCTCAGTTATAATCTCGTCTTTTTTACCTTTTTTAACACCTTCTATTGTTAGGTCTTTTAGCTCTGGTAAATCCATAAGATGGATTTCTAAATTGGCATTGCTACCATCTATGTCTGTAATAAAAATATCTATACTACTAAACAAGTTAGATTTCCATAAGGTTTTAACAGCGTTTGCAAGTTTTTCTCCACCTACTTGGACTTCTTCATCCTTTCTTAATTTAGAATAAGCAATAATAGTTTGTGGACTAAAATTAGTATTTCCTGTAACGGTAATTTCTTTAATCAAATACTTGGCACCATCTTGAACTTGTGCACCACCCAAAAAAGGTATTGTAAATAATAATACAGCACCAATAAATTTAGCAAGGGACATTGATATTTTTTTATGAGGTAAGTTGTTCGCTTGTTTTTCCAAATCTTCGTTCTCTATTTTGATAATTTATAAGCGCTTCGTACAAATGTTCTTTGTTGAAATCTGGCCATAAAATATCTGTAAAATATAATTCAGCATAGGCAATTTGCCAAAGTAAAAAATTACTAATTCGTTGCTCACCACTGGTACGGATTAATAAGTCTACATCTGGTAAATTTTGCGTGTAAAGATGCTTATTTATAATTGATTCATCAATACTTTCAGAAGAAATTATATTATTTTTAACTTTAACTGATAATTCTTTAATAACATTAACAATTTCTTCACGAGAACCGTAGCTTAGAGCTAAAGTTAATGTCATATTCGTATTATTTTTTGTTTTTTCAATAACATCCAACAACTCTTGATGCGCCTTTTTTGGCAAATCATGAAGACATCCTATAGCAGACAACTTAATATTATTGTCTTGTAAGGTCTTTATTTCTTTCTTAAGTGATTTTACCAAAAGCTTCATAAGCGTTTGCACTTCAAGTTTTGGTCTATTCCAATTCTCTGTAGAAAAAGCATAAAGCGTTAGATTTTTTATCCCAAGCTCAGCGCTTGCTTCAACAGTTTGTCGCACGGATTTGGTACCATTTTCATGACCAATAACACGCATTAAACCCTGTTGTTTTGCCCAACGACCATTACCATCCATGATAATTGCCACATGGTTAGGAAGTTTTTCTTTATTTACTTTTTCTTTTAGACTCATCTTAAAAATTACAATAACAGGGTCTTCTACCAAAGGTGTAAGTTAAGGTAATTCCTGAAAACACATACCAATCATTACTATTTGTGTTACCAAA
>JASBSE010000308.1 GCA_030149115.1 Winogradskyella sp.
CTCTGCACACAGTCCTGAAGGATAAGATGCATTTTCTTGATTACTCCCTACAACAACTTCATTATTATCTAATAGGATTGCAGCACCTACTTTAAATTTTGAGTATGGTGCATATGCCTTTTCTCTGGTTTCAATAGCAGATTCCATTAATTGTTGAATATCATCTGGAAGCTCATTTAAGTCTTCATAAACTTTAAACGTTGATTCAATCTTAACTTCCTTCATATTCAAAATCTTTTGTAGACAAAAAAACTATTGCTTTTAAACAATAGTTTTTGAAATATCTTTTTATTTATAAATTCTAATATTCATCATACTCACCATCACCAAAATTAAATGTCAGTGAAAAACGCAATGTGTTTTCTAACGGACTCTGTACTCTTGATGCAGAGAACAAATATGATAAATCTAAATTAATAGTAGTGTATTTAAATCCCGCTCCAATCGCAAAAAATTTACGCGCACCTTTATCTTCTGCCTCATTAAAGTAACCTGCTCTAAAAGCAAAGTTTTCTTGATATGTATACTCAGCACCTAAAGCCCAAGTAAATTCTCTAAGCTCTTCACTAAAACCACCTGGCGCATCTCCGAAAGACTGAAAAATCCCATTTAAGAAGCTTACGTCATTATCTTGCCCTTGGGTAATTATTGTTGGTTCACTCTCATCTACATCTGGTGTACTAGGATCATCATCTGTTTGAACTCCATCCCCATTAGTATCCACAAATCCATACTTTGGTGGAGTTGGCACTAATAACTTAGAAACCTCTGCAGTCACGCCTAATTTGCTATATTCATCAAATATAAAATCGAAACCAGCACCCAATCTTAAATTTGTAGGCTGAAAGTTTTCTCTACCTCCATCATCATATTTAAACTTTGGCCCTAAGTTTTGAATCGCAAAACCCGCTCTCCAACGACCATTAAAATCATTATAAGCTTCTTCCTCACTTTGGTAATATCCTGTAATATCCGCTCCAAAAGTACTTGCTGCATCTGCATTAGGATCTACCTGATCAATTCTTAAATCCGACCTCATATAACGTACGGCAACTGCCATTGAAAATTGATCTGCTAACCTCAGTGTATACGCAATATCAGCAGTAAGTTCGTTTGGCTTTACATTTACCCCTGGATCTGTTTCACTTTGAGTTAAAAGAATTTCCCCTAAACTAAAATATTTAAAACTTGCAGATACTGCACTATATTCATTTAATCTATTAAAATAAGTTGCGTAGCTTATTGAAATATCATTTACAAGTCTACTCAAATAAGGTGTATAACTTAAACTCACACCAGATTTAGCTTCAGAAAACACATATTTTGCAGGGTTCCATTGCTGAGAAAACCCATCAACAGATGTAGCCACACCCATATCACCCATAGAAGCTGATCTTGCATCTGGTGCTATAAGCATAAATGGTACTCCTGTAGTTATTACAGAAGATTGATCTGGAAATGTTATTGTTTCTTGCCCAAATGCAAGGTTTAATGTTACAAATGCGATAAGGGTTATTGCGTATTTCTTCATGTTCATAATTAGGTTATTAGTACTACGTACATAGCACTAATTCGTTAGCAAATATAATTTATTATTATAGTATAACAAGTTTTTGAATTTTTTCAACTTGCTTATTTAAACGGCTAGATTTCACTTTTAGTTTATATACATAGACTCCTTTTCCGATTTTATCACCAAAATCATCTCTTCCATCCCATACAATACTGCGCGATAATGATGATGAACCACTACCACAACACTCATCTGCGCTTGTCTGACCGTTAATTGTTCTAACAAGTTTTCCTGATACCGTGAATATTTGAACAGAAACATCTAAAGGCTCCGAGCTGTTATGGTTAAACCAAAACTCTGTATAATTAACAAATGGATTTGGATAATTGAGTACATTCTTAACAACCAATTCCTCATCTTTATCAAAAACCGTAAATTGAATTTCTGTTGACGAAGAGTTATTATAAACGTCCCAAGCTTTTAATGTTAATGTATGCAGACCAGGTTCTAAATCTCTGAATGGATATGTAACTGTTCCGTTTGTATAGTCATCTACATCTGCTTGATAATAGTCATTTAACACTATTGGATTTGTCTCATCTCCATCAATAATTGCTGTAATATCATGGCCTATACCACTTGCTGTATTTATACCATTATCATCTTGAAGTTTTGCTAATAAACTCGGAGATTCGTTAGTGATACCTCCTGAAACAAAATTTTCGTCGTTCATGTATAAATTAATTACAGGACCTATGTTATCCTCCGGAGCATCTTCATTAATACCTCCAATTTTAATATCAAAATTAGCACCTGCTTGATCCGATAGTGGATTATCTGTCTGAGCATAAAAACTAACTTTTCCGTTTCCGACAGGAATACCAATATCTCTAGGCACTATAAAATCGAACTCAAATTGTCCGTTTTCAATGGTTGCTTGTCCTTTAAAAAGAACTTCACCTAAAGTAGTAAAGTTTAAATAAATTGTCCCATTACCATTAGTTGTTCCATCGTTAGCTAAAGTTTGTCGTTCAATTCTTTTATCAAAAACAGTAGCAGTTAGGGTTCCGTTATAATTAGTTAATACATTACCATTAACATCCGTAACTTCACCTGATAATTTGGTATAACTCAAAGCCTTTAATGTATCTATTTGTTGAGTAACATCCACATCGTTAACCTTCGTTAATCTAATATCTGGCTGAGGAAAAGCTAACTTCATAGCTGGATCTCCAATTAAGAAAACTAATCGCTTTTGTGTTATTCCTGCTATACTATTATCAGTCTTTGTTAATCTTAAAACTTCACCTATAGACTGATAATCATTAGACCCATAAGCAAATAAATAATCATCTAAAATCTCATTAAAACTTCTACCGACTGTAACGAAAATTTGTCTTGTAGTTGTAATCAAACCTATTGCACCTCCTGTTGTATTCCAATATGTAAATTCACCTGCTGTATCTCTGTCAGGATCATCAAACTTAGTAAATTCACAGGTTACCGTTAAAAAAAGATTGTATTTACAAATATTATTAATATCCTGAGCATCAAACTTATCGAAAACACGTTCCTTTGCTAGCCCATTTTCACCACCATGCCCAAAGTAATTCACGACCAAAGCACCTACTTCAATAGCATCTTTAAAGGCCTCATTTACCTGTGGATACCTATCTCCTGCTGATGAAGATTCTTGTTCAAATGCATCTGTATGAATTTTTACAACATTAAAAAAAGGTTTGTCAGTCTCTATATTAGTTCCGAGGTTATCTGTGGTCTCTTGGAGTGTACTTTCCCAAGCTACGTCAACATCATCTGAAACTAATAAAACATTATTTCTCCAACTCCCATAGGATTCTGGTTGATAATAAGCCTTTATTTTATCCACCAACTCTGTGGCTCTCTGAATATCTTCTGCCAAGATTCTACCTACAGCAACATCCATTCTGTCCATGCCACCCATACTTCCTTCATTTTCATCTAACATAGCATAGAAATCATCCGAAACAAAAGAATTTGTAAGGCTAAAACTATCTTTAGAATACCAAGAAGGTACTAAGTTCGTATTATTATTTAGTCTATCCTTATAGTCATAAGACCCCTCTCCAAATAAGCAAACATATTTTAATCTCTGACTAGGAACACTTGCATTATCATAAACATATTTTATAAAATTTCTTAAAGCTGCAATATCTTGACTTCCTGTACTAAACTCGTTATAAATAGTTTGAAGATCAACAACCTTTACATTAAGATTGTATTGATCTCGGTTAATCTGAGCCAAACGTTCTGCTTGAGATAGAAGCTCTGAAGGAGATAAGATAACATAATCTATATCCTCAAAAACGCCTTGATTGTTTAAAAATATTGTTCCTTTTAAATTTTGGTTTGCTAATGTAGATCTTGAATCTCTACTTGGCTGTAAAACATTTGAAATAGAAAAAGCCAAATAGATGCGTTCCTCACCAGAAACAGCCTTAAAATTTAAATCACTTGAACCTTCAGAATTTAAAGTATTTGCAACATTAAATCTATCTGTGATGTCCCAAATTTCCTGAACACCCGAAGCATTTGAAAGATTATACTGCGCTACACCTGGCGTAGTTATGACATCATTATTCTTAAAGACCAATTGATCACCTGCATAGGTTAAATTTCTTGTTGCCTTTATATTAATATAATCCAAATAGGCATTGGCCGATGGGTTTCCATTATTATTATAATCTAAAGTAACGGTTATCGCATCAGTTGAAATATCTAAATTACCTCCATAAGCGCTTGCAGTGCCAAGTATAGACCCTGGAGTGATGACTCCCAAGCCTAAATTCGAGACAAAACTTCCGTTTATGGTAACACCCATTGTTGTACCATCTGTTTCTGAAACCGACCCTACAGCAATATCGAATCTGACAGGTTCGGTAGTCACTAAATTTGGAAACTGAAAGTTATACACACGTTGATTTTCAATATCAAAATCATCCCCAAACCATCGTCGTCCCAATTTAGCTAAATTGTGTTCATCTACCTCATAAAACTGATAATCATGAAACGTATTCACCTGTAAATCAGCAGCCACATCTATTGTTGGCATTTGCTGAATTCTCTTACCATTACCAGAACTAATATTTACATAGTAATATGTTCTATCTGTGTATAAATTTAAATTTGTTTCGCTTTCCGCACTATAGGTTTTAGGGCCTTCCCCATAAAACAAAATGTAATCACCGTTATCAAAACTTCCATCTTCTTCACCTACAAATTTTATAGCATTTTCAACTACATCAAATGGATAGTTTTCGGAGTTTAATAAAGGTAGCATTCTACCGCCATTACCGTAAATCTTAATAGTTCGTGGATCTACCGCATTTGTATTAATCCCTAAGCTGCTTAAAAATCCCTTTGTTAATTGAAAAACACCAGACTCCTCTATATAAAATTTATACCACTCACCAGAACTTAGTACAGAGTTTGTAATTTGAGATTTTGCTACCACCTGCGACCTATTAGCTGCGGCACTATAATTTATGGTAAAAGACTTGATCTTCTTATAAACACCTCTATCTCTAATAATCGGACTAATTTGAATGAAATAACTATGCTTATCCCTCGCACTAGTGTTATAAAAATTAAACTTAACCGATTTTGGAATAAGATTAGCGTTTAAGTTTTTAAGACTACTTTGGGTAATAGTTTCATAAGTTATGTTAGATAAGGTCACCAAATTTTCATCGACAAATCCTCTATCTCCATCCCATTGAGCAAAAAATAGTAAACCATTTTCACTATCATAGCTAAAATGTTTCTCATCAAATCCTGGGATAGTTATCTTACCATATTCTGTTTCTAACACCTTATCGTCAATCCACTCAATATTAAATTGTTTTTGTTGCCCAAAAGTCAATAATCCGAGCATCATTAGAAATAAAACAGAGCAATTTTTCATTTAATTTTTTTATGATTTAAAAGCCTTAAAATCGTAAAAGCAAATACCACTAACCTGATATTGTATAAAATACAGTTGAATAACGGTTAATTTATAGGCTTATTATAGTACTTCAATTTTTATTTCAAAAATACAACAATAATTTATTTTAGTGGTCGTTATTAAAGAGCAAAACACATCGTTAAATCGACCAAAAATCCGTTATTGTGTTCAAAAAAAAGGATGAAATGCATTTTTTTTTGAATTTTCAGATAAAAAAAAGTTGTTGGTTTACCTATAATTGTTATATTGCGGAACTAAAAATTCAACGAGCTTACTTAAACATATGGATATGAAAAATGTCTCAAACCTAAAATTTTTAATTGCACTGACGCTTTGCGCTAGTATTGTTAGTTGTAAACGTAACTCTAACTCAGGC
>JASBSE010000530.1 GCA_030149115.1 Winogradskyella sp.
ATTAGAAAACGCACCTCTTCTAATACCTTGAATCATTACACCAACAAGTCCACCTGCTATACCTAGGCCAGAAAATGCGCCTTCAAATATTAAAGCGAAAGCATCATCAATAAGTGTAAAGTTAGCTCCTAATATTATTAACGCAGCAAGCACATAAATTCCTGCCATGAACGGTACAATTTTTTCTGTTACCGAAGCAATACGCTTAATACCACCAATAATAACAATAGCTACTAATGCTGCCATAACTAAACCAAAATACATACCAGCATTCTCACTTTCAAAATTGAAAAGTTTTGTAAACTGAGCTGCTGCTTGGTTAGCCTGAAACATATTTCCACCACCAAATGAACCTCCAATAACAAAGATTGCAAAGATTACAGCCAAAACTTTACCAAAGCCACCCATGCCTTTAGACCTTAAACCTTTTGATAAATAATACATTGGTCCTCCATAAACTGTTCCGTCTTCGCCAACATCTCTATATTTAACACCTAGAGTACATTCTGCAAATTTTGATGCCATGCCTAAAAGACCAGCAATAATCATCCAGAAGGTTGCACCTGGACCTCCAATTGATAAAGCTACAGCTACACCTGCAATATTCCCTAAACCAACTGTCGCTGATAATGCAGCTGTTAATGCCTGGAAATGCGATACCTCACCATCGGCACTTTCATCTCTAATCGTTTCAATAATATCACCTCCTTCATTAGGTGTGCTATCACCATATAGAGTATCTGCACCATGTTTTTCAATATCTTCATACTTACCTTGAACAACTTTTATAGCCGTTTTAAAACCAGTGATATTAATAAATTTAAAGTAGATTGTAAAGAACAATGCTCCACCTATAAGCACAATAAGAACCCATGGTATTTTGTAATCTTCTGAAAACGGAATTTCATAAAAAATACCTTCCACAAACCATCCAGTATATTTTTTAAAAACAGCATCAATCTTTTCTGATGTGGTGGCTTCTTGAGCAAAGTTCAATAATGGTAATACGATTGCAAAAATTGTTAGAAGATACTTCTTCATGGGTTTAGTATTAGTTAGTTTTTGTTATTTAAGGTTGACAAGATGCTAAAAAAAAATGAGTTTTTAAAGCTAGGGACGTTAAAATGGTTATCCGTCTTGTTCTATGTTGTATTTAGAATTAAGCCTTTCTATTTGCTCAGGGCGACCTAAAACTATAATCTTTGACCCAGGAACCAGTTTAGTATCTGCTTCAGGATTAACTATATATTCGCCATTTTCATCTTTAAAACCAATTACAGTACAACCCGTTTTCCTTCTTAAATCTAATTCCCTTATGGTTTTAATATTAGCAATGTCGTAGAGCTGCTCTGCCTTTATTTCTTCAATATTAATATTACGCTCACCAACAATGCCTAAGTTATCTATAAATTCTACTAAATCTGGTATCACAACCAAAGATGCCATATGATCCCCTCCTATTTTGTCTGGTAAAATAACATTATTTGCGCCGGCTAACTTTAATTTATTATATGAGGTTTCTTGTGAGGCTCTACTTATAATACAAAGGTCTTTTTTTATCTGTCTTGCAGAAAGCACAACAAACAAATTATCAGCATCACTTGGTAGTGCAGTTATTAATGTACTTGCACGATCTATACCTGCCTGAATCAAAGTTTCATCTTCGTTAGCATTACCAAACACATAAGGCAGTCCTTCTTCTTGTAAACGCTCAATTATATCTTTATCGCGCTCAATAATAACAAAGGGTTTACCATAATCTTGTAGTTTTTTTGACGCTTGTTTCCCGTTTCGTCCAAAACCACAAATTATAATATGGTTAGACATGGTTTCAATCTGCTTTTGCATTTTACGTTGTTTTATGTCTTCAAAATTATTTCTACTCAAAATGTATTCTGTTATAATAGATATGGCATAGCCCACTATTACAACACTTGCCAAAATAAGGCATACTGTAAATATTTTAGATTCCGCGTCTAATGGATAAGGAACTTCAAAACCGACAGTAGTTATTGTTATAACTGTAAAATAAACTGCATCAATCCACGGATAGCTTGAAATAAACCTATAACCCAAAACACCCATAACCATTAATAACACAAGCATCATAATTGCTGTGTAAATCTTAGATCTATAGAGTCTTAAAAGTGGGTTGTCCATAGTTATTACAAATCGAAAACAGATGTACGCTTAGTGTAAATTATATCCTTTATTCGCATCCAGAAGGCTAAAAATAAATATAGGGCAAATCCAAAACCTACAGTTACAAATGTTAGATACATAAATGAAGTTCTTACAATCTTT
>JASBSE010000532.1 GCA_030149115.1 Winogradskyella sp.
TCTGTCATTCAGACATGGAATTACTGTAAACTCCTTTCCGCCTACTTCGTGGAAGATTTCTTCACCTTCCATAGCAATTTCTTCTAAGGTTTCTAGACAGTCACTAACAAAAGCTGGAGTTACAATAGCCATTTTTTTAATACCTTCTTTACCCATACGCTCAATGGTTCTGTCTGTATAAGGTTTTAACCATGGGTCGAAACCTAATCTAGATTGAAAGGTTGTAGAGTAAGTGCCATTTTTGAGTTTTAATTTTTTAGCCACATTTACAGTGGTAATTTCGCATTGATGACGGTAACAAAACTCGTGTTGCTTGCTCCCCATTTTAAAACAGCATTTTCCGTTCATCTTACAATTGCCGTTGGTTATATCGCTTTTTCTTATGTGACGTTCTGGCACACCATGATAACTGAATAAAATGTGCTCATAATCTAAACCATCCAGCTTTTCGGCAATACTTTGCGCTAAGGCTTCTTTATAGTCTTCTCTATTATAAAAGGCTGGTGTTCTTGTAATTTTTAATTGTGGAAAGTGTGCAGCAACCAACTCGTCTACCTTTACATCAATAGTTTCTGTAGTTGCCATAGCGAACTGTGGATACAACGGAATGGTTTTTACCTCTGTACATCCTTTGTCTATCAATTCCTGTAATCCCTTTTTTATACTCATACTTCCGTAACGCATAGCCAAAGCTACAGGATAATCTACCTTATTCTGTACCTTTTCTTGAAGTCTTTCGGACAGTACAATCAATGGAGAACCTTCTTCCCACCAAATTTTTTGATAAGCCTTAGCAGAGGCTTTTGGTCTTGTATTTAAAATTATACCTTTTACTAATAATGTGCGTGCCCAAAGTGGAAGATCAATAACACGTTCATCCATTAAAAACTCATCCAAATACTTCTTTACATCTTTTGGATTAGGGCTATCTGGTGATCCTAAATTAACAAGTAAAACTCCTTTTTTCATTCTTCAATTTTTCTAAAAACAAAAATACAACCCTTTCACTATACAATACAATTGCATGTATTGGTTTTATTTATAATGCTATGTTAAATACTGTTTTCACTTTTTTTGAGTTGTTATATTTAACAAGGAATATCTATAATATTAGTTTTTAAACGAGTTTTAATAATTAAGCATGGCTATTTCAATGATTTAAATATCTTTACAAGTCCTGATTACAACGTACAAAATGAAAAAAATTCTTACAGCCCTAATACTCACAATTTCAATCACAGCCTTTTCTCAACAACAATATCAGAGCCTTCTCTGGGAAATCTCTGGCAATGGTTTAGAAAAACCGTCATACTTGTATGGTACTATGCATGTGAGTAAAAAAGTTGCGTTTAGATTAGATGATGTTTTCTATGAAGCTCTTAATAAAAGTGAGTGTATTGCATTAGAGTCTGATCCAATCACATGGCCAGGTTTCAACTATGACATGATGATTGATGAAATGGCATTTTATAATAATTACAGACAAGGTTTTTATACCAATCTTTTTAAGTTAACCCATCCTGAAGAAATGGCCGTAAGAGCATCTGTTAGGATGGATAATGGAGCCGTAAATGCTTACTTGTATAGAAAAAGTAATGCTGCAGATAATTTTGAAGAAGAAACTTATCTAGATATGTTTATTTATCAGGCAGGTAAGAAAAATGGTAAAGAAATTTATGGATTAGAAGATTTAGCAGAATCTCGATACCTAACCACCAAAGCAGCATATAACACCAACAAAAAAGATATAGATCCTTGGCTACAAAAACTTTATGCTAAGGAGAACCCTTATTTAATTCAAGAAAACCTTTATCGTGATAGAAATTTAGATCTTTTAGATTCCATAGGAGCTGGTTCTAATACGGAGTTTTACAGAGAGAATATGCTCTTTATTAGAAATGAGAATATGGTAAACTCATTGGTGGATTTGATGCCAAAAAAATCTGTTTTTGCTGGCGTTGGTGCTGCGCATTTACCAGGAGATAAAGGTATGATTAATATGCTTCGCGAAAGAGGTTACACCGTTAAAGCTTTAACATCTGAACAAACTGATTTCAGTAAAACCGAAAAAACAAAACTAGATAGCCTTTTTGTAGAACCTGTTCTAAAAAAGCACACAACTCCCGATGGTTTTTTAAGCCTAAACACTTATGATGAATTACGCGAATTCTCCTATGGTGGACAGAAGTATTATTTAGACCCAGATATGACTAATGGAGCCTATTTAACGGTAAACAGAATTAGTCGATTTACCTATTTACCAAATGAAAAAGAGAACATGACACTTAAGGAAATAGATGATTTATTGTATGAAGATATACCTGGTGACATTGTAAAGAAAGAAGAATTAAAAGTACCATATCCTGGACTTAGCATCGTTAATAAGACAAAAAAAGGAGAATTTCAGAAATACCATATTTACCAAACACCTCTAGAAATTATTATTATAAAATATGCTGGTCGTAGCGATTTTGTTCTGAAACACGAAGCCAAAATATTTAATTCTATAGATATAAAAACACCTTCAGATTCTTTCACAACGTTTGTCTCACCAGCCAAAAAGTTTCAAGTTAAGTTTCCTGAATATTACGTAACAAGTAACATAGAAAACAAAGGCAAAAAGTTATTAGAAGGCTATAAAGACAACGCTTACTATTTTGTTGAAGAAGCTTCACTTCATGATTTAAGCTATATTGAAGAAGACAGTTTTGAAGCTAAATACTTTCATCATGCCCTTTATTTAAATTATAAACTTACTGAAGCTGAAGGTGGATTCAAAAGAGGTGATTATAAAACCTATGAGTCTCGTGCTGTTTTAGATTCAACATCTGGCAAAAACTTACACCTAAAAACTGTTGTGAAAGATGGAAGTTACTATCTTTTAGGTTATGTCGGCACAAACACTGATGATAAAACAGACTTTTTTAAATCCTTTAAATTCAATAAAACAGATTATTCCGGATTTGAGAAATTGGTAGACACCTCCCTTCATTTTACAGTAAACACCAATGCTAAATCTCCTTTGCCAAACCCTTATGGTTACGGTTACTATGGTTCTGACAAAGATGATAAAGATTATGAAGAAAAAACAAAGTCTACAACCTACTCTACAAAAGCTAATGAGCAAATAGAGATTACAAGAACCAAATTTCATGACTTGCAAATGTTTCACAACATTGATAGTCTTTGGCAAGATATAGAACGTAAAGCCAATGGTGCTACACGTTACTACACACCACAAAAGAAATTTAAAATTTTCAATAGGTCTAAGTCTAAAAAAGATAATATCTATTCCTACTCATTTAAGTATACAGACAGCAATAGTGCTAAGCAGGTTATGGTAAAAAACATCCTTAAAGAAGGTGTTCTTTTTGAACTAAAAACAATGACAGACTCCATAAGTGGACCGTCTAAATTTGTAACCGAATTTTACGATTCTTTTACTCCAATAGATACATTAATGGGTAAAGATGTACTAAAGGATAAAACAAGACAGTTTTTTGAAGCACTCAAAGAAAATGACAGCATTATTTTGGAATCCTATAGCCTTGTTAAGTTTAAAAAATATAACAGTAGAGACATCGTTTCAGTTTTAAAAGATTTTGAATTTGACAAAGAACGTTTAAACATAAAATCCCATTTGGTCAGTGAATTAGTTGAAATAGATCTTGAAAACAATCTTGACTTTATTAAGCAATTGTACTATGATAGCTACTCAGACCCTCAGACCCAATCGGCCATATTAGAAGGTTTATTTGATTCTAAGAAGAAGGAAAATTTTGAATTGGCAATGGACTTAATGGAACGCGACCTACCTCTAGGTGGTATAGGTGGAATATTTTACAACTACTACAGAAAGGATTCATTAGAGTTAAAAGCATCTATGTTTCCAAAAATTTTACAGTATAGTACCATTAGTGAGTATAAGCAACCTCTTTATGATTTATTAGCACGAGTTAAAGATTCTGGCTTAATAAAAACTAAAGCTTATAAAAAGTATAAAAACCAGATTATAAACGATGGTAAGATTGAGGTAAAACGCAGCTTAAGTAACTCTGGTTATGGTTATAATTCTTACTCAGACGACCTTTCAACCTACATTCATTTAATTTACCCATACAGAACCGAACGCTCTGCAAAAGACTTTTTTGAAAAGATGCTCAACGTAGATGACACCTATGCATTAGTGAGCTATTATGCACTTCTTGCAAAAAACAAAGAAAAAATACCATCAGAGTTAAAAGAAAAACTAGTTAAAGATGAAGAAAATCAGCACAGTCTTATAGAGGAGCTTGATGAGGCTAAACTATTTAGTACCATAAAATCGCTTAACATTAGTCAACAACAGTTCGCTAAGTCTAAACTATTGTCTAATATAGATTACGAAAAAGAAAAAGATTCGCTAGTCTTTTTAATGAAACGAGACTTTAAAACCGATAAAGGTAATAAAGATGCTGTTATGTATTTCTTTAAAATAGATAAGGACAGCGAATATTCTGGTAAATCCGAAGTACTTCATTATATCTCTTTCATAAAACCGAAAGATGGAAAAAAACTCGTTGTAGATTATTATGATATAAGCAATGGTTACGGTACTACTGTAGATGAAACCAAAGAACTAGACGAGCAAATTGAAGAAATCATTAACCTAGCCATATACAAAGACCGAAAACGGGTAACACCAACCTCACGTGGTTATAATGGATATTATGATTATTAGATTGAATAAATCCCTTCTTATTGTATTCGTTTTGTTGATAAACAACCTCAGTTATTCTCAAAGCTTAGACAGTTTACAACTAAAGAAATTTTACAAGGAAATAGATTCTATTGAATATTCGTCTGATGATTTTAACAAATTAAAACAACAAATCAACTCTAATAATAACACTCTAAAGTTAATTACTGATAAAGCAATAAACGGAAGTAAAAATCATGCAGAGTTGCTTGAAATTTTAGAGTTATCATTCGAGAATGCTAATACCAAGTATGGTGAAAAGAATGTAAAAAGTCTGATTTATTCTTATTACGAATCCAACGAAATATTAGAAAAATTCAAGAAGTTAGACTCAAGTTTTCAGGCTCAAAACAACAGATTAAAATTAGAGCAAGATTCTATTTCTAAA
>JASBSE010000541.1 GCA_030149115.1 Winogradskyella sp.
AGTTACTAGTTTTTTGAAGAGGTTAATAGCATCACAGAACTTTGTGTCTTTTATCTTGCCTTCACCTATTTCTCGTATGATTTTTTCAACCTCATCATCAAAAATTTCATCGAATAATTCTCTATTAAATTGACGTCCATCCTCCAAGAACGCTTCGTTCTTTAACCATTGCCATACTTGGGTTCTGGATATTTCCGCTGTAGCTGCATCTTCCATTAAATTGTAAAGTGCAACAGCACCAAAACCACGTAACCAAGCTTCCATATATAATATACCAACGTTGATGTTTTTTCTAACTCCAGCTTCGGTAATTGTGCCTTGTGGTAACTCTACCAAATCAGCTTCCGTAACAGTAATATCTTCACGTTTTTTGAAGATTTGATTTGGCGTTGGCATATACTTATCAAATTCTTTCATTGCCACCTCAACCAAAGCAGGATGTGCTACCCAAGTACCATCGTGACCATTTTTGGCTTCACGTTCTTTGTCTAATCGTACTTTTTCTAGTGCTACTTTATTGGCTTCGGGATTGTTTTTAATAGGAATTTGAGCTGCCATACCTCCCATTGCATGAATACCTCTTTTATGACAACGTTGAATTACCAAATTAGAATAGGCAGCCATAAAAGGTGTTGTCATTGTTACCTGATCTCTATTTGGCACTACAAATCCATCCTGATTTCTAAACTTTTTGATATAAGAGAAGATATAATCCCAACGACCACAGTTTAACCCAACAATATGATCTTTTAATTCATAAATAAATTCGTCTAACTGGAAACTCGCTGTAATCGTTTCTACAAGCAAAGTAGCCTTAAAAGTTCCTTGTGGTATACCTAGGTAAGCTTGAGCATATTCAAAAACTGCATTCCACCAACGCGCTTCTAAATAGTGCTCTAGTTTTGGTAAATAGAAGTATGGTGCTGAACCATTTTTCATCAATGTTTTTGTATTATGATACACATATAAACCAAAATCAACCAAGCTACCAGACATTTCTTCATCATTTACCAATAAATGACGCTCGTTAAGATGCAAACCTCTTGGTCTTACTAAAAGCACTGCTGTTTCTTCATTCAACTTGTAGTGCTTACCTCTAGCCTCATCAACAAGTTCTATAGTTTTATTGTTGGCATCTCTAAGGTTGATTTGACCTTCCATATTATTAGACCAACTTGGCGCATTACTGTCCTCAAAATCTGCCATAAAGGTTTTAGCACCAGAATTGAGTGCATTAATAACCATTTTACGATCAACAGGACCAGTAATTTCAACACGTCTATCTAATAAATCATCCGGAATCGGTGCAGCGGTCCATTCAGATTCTCTAATTTCATTAGTCTCAACAGGAAATGAAGGGAACTTACCAGAATCAAAAACCGCCTGTTGCCTTTCTCGCCTTTCTAATAGAGCTAATCTTGATGAATTAAATTTTTCATGTAAAGTCGTTAAAAATGCCAAGGCATCTTCGGTTAAAATTTCTGGATAAACATTTTTTACTACCGACGTAAACTTTACTCTCTTTTGATTTGTTGTTGTAATTTCCATAACCTATTGATTTTGATGAAACAATGTTACAACCTATTTTTCAAAAAAACAAGCGAACGTTCGCTAAATTATATTTTTTCGCCAAAATGCAAAATTCGCAGATTATAGTATATTTGCATTATGGAACAAGATTATATCAAATTAATTTTTGGATTAAAACTTAAGCAAATCCGCACAGATAAAGAGCTTTCGCTTTTTGGACTATCCAAGTTAACTGGACTTTCAAAATCATATTTAAATGAAATTGAAAAAGGAAAAAAATATCCTAAACCCGACAAAATAGCGCAACTTTCAGAACAACTGGAAGTACCTTATGATGAATTAGTATCTCTAAAACTAGACAAGAACCTTGCTCCTATAGGGGAAATTTTACAGTCAAAAATCTTAAAAGAAATCCCTCTGGAATTATTTGGTATTCAAGAGAGCACAATGATAGATATTATATCTAACGCACCCTCTAAAGTAACCGCTTTTATAAGTACCATTATTGATATTGCTAAGAATTATAACTTTAGCAAGGAGAGTTTTTATTTAGCCTCTGTACGCTCTTTTCAAGAAGCAAACAATAATTATTTTGACGATTTAGAAAATTCTGTACTAAGCTTTGCCAAAACCTACCAAGTAAACCTCGAAGAGCCCATAAAATCAGAAGAACTTGAAGAGATACTAGTTGAAGAATATGGTTATACCATAAATTCAACAGAATTGGAATCCCATACCGAGTTAAAGAATTTACGTTCTGTTTTTATACCAAAATCCAAATCCCTTTTATTAGCTAAGCACATAGACGATGCCCAAAAAACTTTTATTTACGCTAAAGAAATCGCTTATAACTATTTAAAAATTACGGAAAGACTTTACACATTTTCTTGGATTAAGTTTGAAAATTTTGATCAAGTCTTGAATAATTTCTACGCGTCTTATTTTGCTGGAGCATTAATTATCCCAAAGGCTAGATTAGTGTCTGATTTAAAGGATTTGTTTTCAAAAAAAACGTTTAAGTCTAAAGATTTTGAGCGTATAATAAATAACTATAATGCGTCACCAGAGTCTGTATACCATAGATTAACTAATATACTACCCAAAGAATTTAATCTCAAAAGTTTATTTTTCTTAAGGTTTTCTCACCAAAAAGGAACCGACGACTTTATTTTAAATAAAGAACTTCATTTATCGAAGCAACAATCACCTCACGCTAACGAATCTGATGAACATTATTGCAGGCGCTGGGCTTCTTTGAAAGTTTTAAAAGAAATTAGCATTTCTGGCAATTCTCACGAAATCGATATTCAGATTTCAAATTACCCAAGTGAAGATAAAAACTATTTGGTCTTATCTTCTGCTACTGCAGATCCTTTTGTTGCTGACCAATACAGAAGTGTTTGCATAGGTATTCAAATCAACAGTCAATTTAAGCGAAAAATAGCTTTTGCAGAAAGCAAATCCTTAAAGAAGATTGATGTTGGAGTTACCTGCGAACGTTGTGCAATTTCAGATTGTGAAGTTAGACAAGCAAAACCAATAGTTATCTTATCTAAACAGATGGATGATAAAATCGCTAGTGTTGTTGAGCAATTACAAGAAAAGTTCAGTAAATAATCTACAACTCATCAACCATTTTAGAATAACTTATCTCTGAAAAATTAGCCACCACCTTATTAGCTAAAGAATAATCTTGATGACTTGAGTGTGGACTTTTAAAACCAACACGGTAAATTCCTGCTGAGTGTGCAGCCTTTATTCCATTTGTAGAATCTTCAATAACCATACATTCCGACTTATCAAACCCGGTAGATTTTGCTGCTTTTATAAAGATTTCAGGATGCGGTTTAGACTTTTTTAAATCAGCACCACTAAATTTAGCACTGAAATATTGATTAAGATCAAAACGTTCAAAAATCTGTTTTATTCCTGGCATTGAAGCTGAAGATGCAACTACCAATTTCACACCATTACTATGATAATCCTGTATTCTTTCTAAAACACCTTCTATTAACTCTAATTCATCATTTTCAAAAAAGATCTTATAGTGCTTACGCTTCAAACTCACTAAATACTCAGGTGTTTCACTTAAATCAAAATGATCAACCAATCGTTTGCAGATATTAATTGTGGATTGCCCAGTAAAGGAAGCATATAAATCTTCATCTACATTAATATTTACATCCTTAAACATTTGATGATAGGCTTTTCGGTGCAAAGGTTCTGTATCCACAATAACACCATCCATATCAAATAAAACTGCTTTAAGCATAAGTCTCTTTTGTTAACCGCGAAGATAATAAAGTGAAGAATTAAAAAAGCATCAAAACTAAATGTCCTGATGCTTTTTACGAATATTTAATGTTTATATGATTTACAGTGCATTATCCATAATATCCTGTACCACTTCTGGATTTAACAATGTACTTGTATCTCCTAAATTACTAGTGTCTTTACCTGCTATTTTACGTAAAATACGACGCATAATTTTTCCACTACGTGTTTTAGGTAATCCTGCTGTAAATTGTATTTTATCTAATTTTGCAATCGGTCCAATTTGCTCTGTAATTAATTGATTAATTTCCTTACGCAAGTTATCATGATTACGGCTTTCTCCTGTTTCTTTTAAGGTTACATAACCATATAGTGCATTTCCTTTAATATCATGTGGAAAACCTACAATTGCAGATTCTGCTACTGCTGGATGCTCGTTAATCGCATCTTCAATTGGCGCAGTACCTAAGTTATGTCCTGAAACTATAATAACGTCATCCACACGACCTGTAATACGATAATATCCTACCTCATCTCTTAACGCTCCATCACCTGTAAAATACTTATTATCATAAGCTGAGAAATACGTGTCTTTATAGCGTTGATGATCTCCCCAAATGGTACGTGCCATACTTGGCCAAGGGAATTTTACACAGAGTCTACCATCTACTTGGTTTCCTTTTATTTCTTGACCATGCTCATCCATTAATGCAGGTTGAATTCCGATGAAAGGAAGCGTTGCATACGTTGGTTTTGTTGGTGTTGCAAAAGCAATTGGTGTAATCATAATACCTCCTGTTTCTGTCTGCCACCAGGTATCCACGATTGGTGCTTTTTTCTTCCCCACATTATCGTCGTACCAGTGCCAAGCCTCTTCATTAATTGGTTCACCAACTGTTCCTAACACCTTTAGAGAAGATAAGTCATGTTTTTCTAAATAATCTACTCCTTCTTTGGCTAAAGCTCTAATAGCTGTTGGCGCTGTATAAAATTGATTGACCTTATGTTTCTCTACAATTTCCCAAAAACGACCAAAATCCGGATAACTTGGAACACCTTCAAACATCACAGTAGTTGCACCATTACATAATGGCCCATAAACAATATAACTATGCCCTGTAATCCATCCTATATCTGCCGTACACCAATACACATCCTTCTCTCTATATTGAAATACATTTTTAAAAGTATATGCTGTATACACCATATAACCTGCAGTAGTATGCACCATTCCCTTTGGCTTCCCTGTTGATCCTGAAGTATAAAGAATAAACAAAGGATCCTCTGCATTCATGATCTCAGGAACACAATCATGATATGCTTCGTCCAATAATGGTTTTAACCAATGATCTCGCCCGTCTTTCATATTAATATCACTATTGATACGCTTTGCTACTAATACACTATCCACACAATCGCATTCATTTAATGCTTCATCTACAATTCCCTTTAAATCTATAGTTTTTGATCCACGATACGATCCGTCACTTGTAATAACCATTTTACATTCTGAATCATTAATACGTGTTGCTAATGCAGTAGATGAAAACCCTGCAAATACCACAGAGTGAATTGCACCAATGCGTGCACAAGCTAATACTGAAATAGCCAATTCTGGAATCATTGGCAAATAAATACAAACACGATCTCCTTTGCCTATACCCTTTTCTTTTAGCACATTAGCAAACTTACAAACACGCTCATGTAACTCACGATACGTAATATGCTCTGCAGGATCATTTGGATTGTTAGGTTCAAAAATAATAGCGGTTTTATTTCCACGTGTATATAGGTGTCTATCAATACAGTTTTCAGTAATATTAAGTTGCGCACCTTCAAACCACTTAACTTCTGGTTTAGTAAAATCCCAACTTAATACATTGTCCCATTTTTTTCGCCATAGAAAATGTTCTTCTGCTATTTCTTCCCAAAAAACTTCGGGATTTCTAACCGATTTACGATAAACTTGATAATATTCTTCTAAGTGTTTTATATGATAGTTACTCATGATTTAGATATGTTTATTTTAGTTATTTAAGATTTTTATTAATGAATTCCAACATGGTTTTTGGCATAAACAGTTTTAATTTCATCTATAATTGCCACATCATCTATAGTTGAAGGGATGTTGTATTGTTGCTCATCGGCAATATTTCGAAGTAATTTACGAAGAATTTTACCACTTCTTGTTTTCGGTAATCGATTGACCACGTAAACATCTTTAAATGAAGCAACAGCACCAATTTCTTTTCTTACTTCTTTAATTATTTCTGTTTGAACACTAGTCTCATCATCATTCAACCCTGATTTCAAAACAACAAGACCTAACGGCTTTTGCCCTTTTAAATCACAGTGAACACCAAATACAGCACATTCTGCTACGGATTTATGCGAGGCTACAATTTCCTCCATTTCAGCTGTAGATAATCGATGACCAGCAACGTTGATTATATCATCCACACGACCCGTAATAAAAACGTAGCCATCTTCGTCTTTATAACCACCATCTCCCGAAAAATAATAACCTGGAAATCTATCTAAATATCCTAACTTGAAACGTTCTGGATTACCCCATAAATTCATCAATGTTCCTGGTGGTAATGGTAATTTAGCAGCCACGTAACCTTCTACTCCTGCTTCTACTTCGTGCCCTTCCTCATTTAAAATTTGAATATCATATCCACATACTGGAAAACTCGCTGATCCAGGTCTCACCTCTTGTAATTGCACACCAACCATATTAGCTAGCATAGGCCAACCACTTTCGGTTTGCCACCAGTGATCAATCACAGGAACGTTTAATTTTTCGTGTGTCCATGTTAGTGTTGCTACGTCACAACGCTCCCCAGCTAAGAACTGATATTTTAAACATGATAAATCAAAACGCTTTATCATATGTCCATCAGGATCTTCTTTTTTAATTGCTCTAATGGCTGTTGGCGCTGTAAACATCACTTTTACATTGTGCTCGCTAATGACACGCCAAAATGTAGAAGCATCTGGTGTTTTTATTGGCTTACCTTCAAATAAAATTGTTGTATTTCTGTTTAATAATGGCGCATAAACAATATAGCTATGTCCTACTACCCAACCAACATCACTTGCTGCCCAATAGGTATCACCTTCGTCTACGCCGTACACATATTTCATAGAGAATTTTAACGCAGTAGCATAACCACCTGTATCTCTAATAATTCCTTTTGGTTTCCCTGTAGTACCTGAAGTATATAAAATATAAGAAGGATGTGTTGCTGGTAACGCAATAGCCTCTACAGATTCTGAATTATTGACTAATGTTTGATAGTCTACATCATAATCTTTTTTAGGAATATCTACACCTTGACCTCTATCAAACACAATA
>JASBSE010000553.1 GCA_030149115.1 Winogradskyella sp.
AACGCTGATTGCGGTTTCTTGTCAATCTGCTGGTCAACTCAAAATAGAAGGTAGTATTAATAATTCTATAAAAGAGGCTTCTGCTGCTGAAGTCATACCTCAATCGGATTTAATTTGGACTATTGAAGATTCTGGAAACGACAGTGACCTATTCGGATTAGACTCTAGTGGAAAAATTGTAAAAAAAGTGACAATAACTAACGCCAGCAATATTGACTGGGAAGATTTAACTTCTGATAAAGAAGGTAACATTTACATTGGCGATTTTGGAAACAACAATGAAAAAAGAGAGCATTTTAGGATTTTAAAGGTAAATCACAAAGACTTAGATAACGAAACTACTGAAGCTGAAATTATCGACTTTACTGTACCAAAAAAGAAATATTCTAAAGACTTTGAAGCGTTCTTTTTGTACAATAATTCATTTTATCTTTTTAGTAAAGAAACGAAGAAATTCATCACATTAAAAGTACCTAACTCACCAGGAAAACATGAAGCCGTGTTAAGATCTGATTTTAATTTAGACGGTAAAAACAATAAAATTACTGCTGCTGACATTAGCGATGATGGTAAAAGTATGGTACTACTAAATCATGATAAAGTTTGGAGAATCACTGATTTTAAAAATGATGATTTCTTCTCTGGTAATATTGAAGAGATACCTTTTGACCATAACTCTCAAAAAGAAGGTATTTGCTTTAAAAACAACTCTATAGTTTACATAACAGATGAACGCAATGGTGACGAAGGAGGCAATATTTACAGTTTTAAACTCAACTAAAAGTTTAAACCAAAACCAAAAGAAAATCTTAAACCATCTTCACCATTAAAAAGGTTGAAGGTACCTGCAACAGAATCTGCTGCGGCAACCCAAAATCCGCCACCATAAGAGTTATGCCATTTTTCTGAAGTGTCGTTTTTTACCCAAACTCTACCTACATCTATTCCTGAAAAAATACCTATTTGTATTGGAAACCAGTTTGTTTTGAAACTATTAAAACTGTACCTTAAATCTGCGTTGGTTACTAAAGAATTTTTACCTGTAAATCGTTCTGTTCTATAACCTCTTAAGCCTGCACCTCCATCTCCAATATTTGCACCTTGATAAAACAAAAAGTCATCACCAAAACGTAATTGAGTTCTAATATCTGTCTTAAGAACCAGTTTTCTATTTACACTCAAAGCATTATAAAATCCTAGATGTGCGTTAACATAACCAAAAACATTTTCAAATTCTTCTATCTCTGTTTTAGCACCCGCAACAATATTAAAATCCATACCTCTAGAGGTTGCTATTTCATCATCTGCACTGTGGTAATCATATTCCGCTTCTAAAGCTGTAAACAATCTCCTTTCATAAAATTCTTCATCGGTTGTAGGCATAAAATCTGTAATAAATCTACTATCGGTTTCATCTAATTCTATACCTTCAAAAACAGCTTTAAAACCGTATTCACTTCCATAACCAGAAGATTTTATAACACCTACATCTAATCCAACTATACTGGTTTTAACTCGGTTATAATCCAAGGTTAAATCGTCATCGTTATTTATTGTTTCGTTCCCAATACCAAAGAAGTTATTTGTAAAATTGGCACTTGTAAAAACACCTCCTACTTTTAAGTTCCAATCACTAAAAATATTCGCAAACTGTCCATTATATCTAATATCGAAGCCCTCTGTAGCAAAGTAGTAGCCAGCATTAAACCTGTGCTGCTGTGAAAATGGATTGCGTTCAAAACCTTTTTTAGTTTTAACAAGACTTACACCTACTTTTAGTCCATCATCTGGGTTGAAACCAAGACTTGGTGTTATGACACCTGTCTTAGTTATAAACTTTTGAAAATCGTACAAGTTAGATTTGTAATTATCTGTAAACTTTATTTGACCTCCTTTGTTTTTTTCGATAGTATTTTTTTTGGATTTATGATCGTAGACCTTAATGCGTCTTCCTTCATTTATAATATAGGTATCATTACCTTGTCCACCTATAAGTCTTGTGTAAATTAAATTATTGGCTTTGCCATTAACTTCAAAAATATCATCATCATCTAGGCCATACACCCAAATCTCTTTGGTAATGTCCCTGTGATACGTCCTGTCTACTATGACATCTGCCTTTTCGCCTCCTTTATTTCGCCAAATCTGTACTCTGGTTTCTTTATCTGCTGTTCTTGTAATCTCAATAAAATCATCTTTGTCGGTTGCTGTAAGTATAACCAACTCATCTAAATAGTTGGAATAACGCGTCGCAATATCCACCAGATTATCTCGTCTTCCTTTTAATTTAGTTTTAATGTCTTCTATAGATTCACCTTGAATCTCTTTTGGTAAATTTGAAAAAGCCTCTTCTATAACTTCATCTGTTATTTCTGTCTGAAGAAATTTAGCCTGCTCTAACCAAACTGATTTATCGGATTGTTTTAATAATGCTTTATCTAATTTATGACCAGCACTATTCATCCATTTTATATCTTTTAACTCTGAATCATATACCTGAAGTTGTTTTGTAGAGCTAGAAATTGTTCTTCCTATATCGAGCAATGTTCCATCAAAATTAGAAAACACCTGATCTCTATCTCTTGGTATTGCTCTGTAAAGTTTGTCTCCATTTGGTTGATCAAATTGTGCCCACCTCCATTGATCTTGGTGTCTGTCCCAATCACCCAAAAGCATATCAAACAATCTTGCTCTAACAAAAGCTACTTCGTCTATTTTATACTCCTCATCTTTTCTTATTTTTTCGATGATATCGTGCGTGCTTTCGATATCATCTGCATATCCAAAATTTCTGTCGTTAGAATAGTTGTCCTCCGGACGCTCTTCTATCATATACAATTCTCCACCATACTCATCGTTGTATTTTCCTAAATGCTTATGCTTTGGAACGTAATATAATTTGGGATTAGTATGTAATACCTGTGCGGCATCAGAAAGTTTAGGCACTACTAAAAACGCATAAGGATGTGCTGCTGTGTAAAAATCTAAAATAAGATCTTCTACTATGGTTTCATCAAATTCATTTTTAACAAAATTGTC
This sequence comes from Winogradskyella sp., assembly GCA_030149115.1. Classification (GTDB taxonomy): domain Bacteria; phylum Bacteroidota; class Bacteroidia; order Flavobacteriales; family Flavobacteriaceae; genus Winogradskyella. The sequence goes on from JASBSE010000553.1 coordinate 3,040, forward strand.
TTTAAACACAACCGTTTGAATGTATTGTGTCGCACTTTTTCTAAGTGCTCGCATATTTAATTCTCTTCCGTCCTTTAGTTTTAATCTTAACGATCGTGTTTGATGCCCTCCACCTTTTCGCACCACCTCTAAGCCTCCGTAAAGAGTATCTAAAGTGGCGACTTTGGCCGTAATTTTTTTACTATAAACATCTCTATAATTTTCTCCCCAAATAGCTTCAAAAAAGTCCGTTTTATCAGTTTCTTCTTTTGAATAAATAGAAACCTCAACTGTATTTGGAAAGCTATCTGGTAAAGTAGAAATATCAAAATCTGGCTTGTTTGGCGGTATAATTTCTTTTTGAAACATGGCTTTTGGTTCTCCATTTACGGCACTAAAAAACTGTACCCAAGAACTACCATCTTTATACACTACAAGTTTAGCAAAGCCTTGTTTTCCATAGGAAAACAAACCATTATCACTCAGTGTGACATGAGACTCCTTTGCTCCAGAACCAGAAACAATCTGTTTTATTCTGCCTTCTTCAATATATTGCAACGTATGCTCATGACCAGACACAAACACTAATTTTGGACTATCTACTGCAAGGGTTTCTAAACGCTTCATTAACTCATTATAACGCTCGTTATAACGATCTTGAATTGACACACCTCCTTGAGTTCTAATTTGTGCAACTACAGATGCTAAAACTGGAACTGGTATTTTCTTCTGCCCAGGAAATAAATGTTTTGAAGCTGCAAATTGCCCTCCATGCACTCCATTGGTATACATTGGATGATGCATTGCAAATACTATTGTTTTATTCTGTGCTTTTTTTAATTCACCTTCAACTTCTAAGAAAAAACGTTCTCTTGTTTTTATTTCGCATTCGTCATTTATACCCGGATTATCATTCCAATTTTCTAAATACCATTGCGTATCTATAATAATAAGCTGAACTGTTTCACTAACATCTATGCTTTCTAAAGGACAACCATTTTCTGGTTGAAAGGTGTTTTTACCTAAAGCATCTTCGACATATTTTTCCTGACGCTTTACGCCCTTTAATCCACCTGCATACCACTCGTGATTTCCTGGAATAAATAGTGTTTTACCATTAAAATCTTTTACAGCACCAACCTGTGCATTAATTGCATTTTCTGCAGATGCTCTGTCTTTGTGTTCTTTTTTGGGTAATCCTGCAGGATAAATATTATCACCCAAATACAATGTATAATCTTCTTTTGAAACCTTTTGTTCTGCTATATGTTTTTTAAATGCCATTAAAGCATCAGAATATCCATTCATTGGAGATTTACCAGCATCACCAACTAAATAAAACACATTGTCTACTGGTTTATCGGGTAAAGTTTGTACTGTAAAATCGTCCTCAGCATATTGTGCTTTGTAGGTTGCACAAGCATGACTTAAAAGGATTAAAACTAGTATTGTAATTCTTTTGTAAATATGTTTCATGTGTATTATTATAACTAAAAAAATAAACTTATTCAAAAGTTAAGAGCTGCAAGATAACATAGAGCATCCTACTTTATGTCTTGCCCATTCTGGTCTTTTGGCGAACCATTCTTTGTATTCTAGTTGGTCACTATATGGATTTTTCAACATTTTAAACATGTCGTCAATTAAACCATAATCTCCTTCATTGGCTTTATCTATAGCCAACTGCGCCATATAATTCCTAAGTACGTATTTAGGATTTACCGCATCCATTTTTAATTGTCGCTCTGAATCTGTTAATAGTTCTGAATTTAATCTTTTATCATATGCTTTAAACCACTCTCTCCATTTTTCTTTCTTCTTGCCCTGTATTTCTTCCAGATTGTAAAAGGCATCTTCAACAATTTTTAATCCTTCATCAACATTACCCTTCGGATAATTAGATAATAAACGATAGAAAATCGTCATATCAGTTTCTGAGATTAAAAGGCAATCTTCTAAGTCTTCAATTAATTGTTTATCTCCTTCAACTTTTGTATCTAATCCTAATTTTGAGCGCATCATGTCTAAAAATTCATCTTCAAAATCTTTTTGATACTGATTTAGAATTGTTTCAAACGGTTCAGCTTCTTCAACTAGAGGATACAAAGCATTTGCAAGTTGTAGCAAATTCCAAAGTGCAATATTTGGCTGATTGCCGTATCGATATCGTTTATGTTCTCTGTCTGTAGTGTTTGGTGTCCAGCCAAAATCAAAACCTTCTAGCCAACCATAAGGTCCGTAGTCTATGGTTTGTCCTAAAATAGACATATTATCTGTATTCATAACACCATGTACAAAACCGACACGTTGCCAATGAATAATCATTTCTAAAGTCCTATCTGTAACTGCTTTAAAGAAGTGAATATAGACATCTTTTGAAGGTGTACCGAGTTCTGGATAAAAATGCTTTATAGTGTAATCTGTAAGTTTTTTGAGATTGTCTGTATCGTTTCTAGAAGCAAACAATTCAAAATTACCAAAGCGAATAAATGTTGGAGCTACTCTGCATACAATAGCGCCTTTTTCATAAGCTGCATTACCATTGTACAACATATCTCTTAAAACGTCATCTCCAGAAAGCATAAGACTTAATGCTCTTGTTGTTGGCACTCCCAAATGATGCATTGCCTCGCTACACAAATACTCTCTTACCGAAGATCTTAAAACTGCCAACCCGTCGCCTTGACGAGAATATGGTGTTTCTCCTGCTCCTTTAAGCTGTAATGCCCATCGTTTTTTGTTGTGCTCTATTTCGAACAAATTAATGGCTCTACCGTCTCCCAATTGTCCTGCCCAATTACCAAACTGGTGACCTGCGTAAGCCATAGCGTAAGGCTCTGTACCTTGATATACTTTAGCTCCTGAAAAAATATTTAAAAATTCATCAGAAGTAACCTCTTCAACATTAATTCCTAAATGTTTGCACATTTCTGGTGATGCATGAATTAGTTTTGGTGATGTAGGCACTCTGGGTTTTACATAGGAATACATAGCACCAAACACTTTTCTTCTAGTAGTACTTAAATTGGTGTCTGAAGGTAATTCCTTATTAAAAGTATCTGCTATTTCTAATCGCATATAGTTATGGAGAAGGCTTTTTGGTCTAGGATTTAAAATGGTAATTACAATTTATTTCTTTATCATTTTTATAAAAATACAACTTAGTAATTACTATTAGCTCTAATTAAATGTTAAGTCTTGTAATTTTCGTAATTTAGACCTAATTAATAATGTACGTTACTTATGGCAAAGTCTCTTATTGAAGACACACAGGAATATGTTTTTAACCTATTATCAGACAAACTTCCTAACACTTTTATATATCATAACTACAC
>JASBSE010000556.1 GCA_030149115.1 Winogradskyella sp.
GTTGGGAATTACTATGTAGAATTTGATAAAGCCTACAAAACAGAAATTGCGGAATTGGTGGCACAAGGACAAAACGAAGAAGATGCAAAAAAAAATGCACCGATTCTTTTAGAAGCTCAAGAAATGCTAAGACAATGGGAATCAGGAGATGCTGAGGTTGTGGCACTTTGGGAAAAAATGAACGGTTGGGTTTATGAAGGTTTCGAAGAGACTTATAAAGCTATAGGAGTAGATTTTGATAAATATTACTATGAAAGCCAAACCTATCTTTTAGGAAAAGAATTTGTTGCGGAAGGTTTAAAAAGTGGTGTGTTCTTTAAAAAAGAAGACGGTTCTGTTTGGTGCGATTTAACCGAAGACGGTCTTGATGAAAAAATAGTGCTTAGAGCAGATGGTACTGCAGTCTATATGACTCAAGATATTGGTACAGCTATACAGCGTATTAAGGATTATCCTGATGTTGGTGGTATGGTTTATACGGTTGGAAATGAGCAAGATTATCACTTTAAAGTACTGTTTTTAATTCTTAAAAAACTAGGCTTTGATTGGGCAAAAAATCTATACCACCTAAGTTATGGTATGGTAGATTTACCAAGCGGTAAAATGAAGAGTAGAGAAGGTACTGTAGTAGATGCAGACGATCTTATTCAAGAAATGTCAGATACTGCTGAGGAGATTTCTAAAGAATTGGGTAAACTAGATGATTATTCAGAAGCCGATAAAAAGGCACTTTACAAAACCATCGGTTTGGGTGCGCTTAAATATTACATCTTAAAAGTAGATCCTAAAAAACGAATTCTATTCGATCCTAAGGAGTCTATAGATTTTCAAGGAAATACAGGACCATTCATTCAGTATACCTATGCAAGAATTCAGTCTATTTTAAGAAAATCTGATATTGATTCAGTTTTGGTTAGTTCAAGTGATGTATCACTCCACGATAAAGAAAGAGATCTTCTTAAACAGTTAGAACAGTTTCCAGAAGTTATTCAAAATGCAGCAGAAAATCATAGTCCTGCTTTAGTTGCTAATTATACTTACGATTTGGTTAAAGATTTTAATTCATTCTATCAAAATGTGTCTATTCTTGGTGCAGATAAAGAAGAAGAAAAAATCTTTAGAGTACAGTTATCTAAAACTGTCGGACAAACTATAAAAAATGCGTTTAGCGTATTAGGTATTGATGTGCCAGAGCGCATGTAATTTTATTAAGAAATATCTTACCAAGCATAGCTGTAATAGTAGTTTTAACAATTTGCTAAGCAGTATTTAGACTGTTTTTAAGTATCTTAGAAGAGGTTAATAGTTAATGAGTTATGCTATGAAAACAACATTATTTTTTAAATCTCTAACCAGCACATTTATCATTGCTTTGTTAGTAACATTTACCTTAACTGCTCAGGAGAATTACTCTGAGTTTAGTGGTAAAGTAATAGACGGTAAAACAAATAAGACGCTAGAAGCGGTTAGTCTTAATGTTAATGAGACCAATGTAAGTACTATTACAAATTCTGAAGGTGAATTTGTTTTGAAAGTCTCAAATGAATATCTGGATTCTAAGGTCGTTGTTAGTTTTTTGGGTTATAATACTAGAGTAATTCCTTTGTCTGAGTTGTCTAAGGAAAACAATAAAATAGAATTATTTAAGGCTGTAACCGAACTTTCTGAAGTTAACATTTCGGCATTTAAAAATGCAGAAAGTCTTGTGAGAAAGGTGTTCGATAAAAAAAGCAAAAACCATCAAGATGAATCGGTTTATATGACTGCTTTTTATAGAGAAACAATTAAAAGGCGCAATAGAAATGTTTCTTTAACTGAAGCTGTGGTTAATATTATAAAGTATCCCAATAGATCTTCTGTGAGAGATGCTATATCGCTAAATAAAGCAAGAAAAAGCACGGACTATAAACGACTAGATACGGTTTCTGTAAAGCTGCAAGGTGGTCCGTTTTCTGCTATCTTTTTAGATATAATGAAGTATCCTGAATATATTTTCACAGAAGCCACAATAAACAGTTATAATTATTCATTTGATGCTCCATCTAATGTTAATAATAGAAATGTTTATGTGGTAAATTTCAGCCCGAAAAACAATGCTCTAAATTATAGTTATAACGGTAAATTGTTTGTTGATGTCGAAACTTTGGCATTAGTAAGTGCAGATTATGCGTTAGACCTAAGTAATAAAAATAGAAGTAAAAATCTCTTAGTAAAAAAGAAACCAAGCAATGTTATAGTTTATCCTTTAGAGGCTAATTACAAGGTTAATTATAAGGAGAAAGAAGGGAAATGGTACTACAGTTATTCTAATTTGTTTTTAAAGTTTAAAGTGAATAAAAAACGAGAGATTTTTAATAAGGTTTACTCACTATCAAGTGAAATGGCTGTAACGGATTGGGAAATAAATTCAACAGACCGAAAGATTAAAAGCAAAGATAAATTAAGACCTTCAGTAATTATTACAGATGCCATTTCAGGTTTTTCAGATCCAGACTTTTGGGGAAAATACAATCTCATAGAACCTGATAAATCTATTGAGTCTGCAATAGAAAAGATTAAGAAGAATATTGAAAAACAAAAAGAGAGAGAAGAAAGTACTGCTAACGGAAATCCTTAGACTTTAATTAAAACATTCCTTTATGTTCAAGGGCTTGTTCTATGTGGGCAAAATGATGGTTGCTGTGCCATGCATAGATGCCAATAGTTTCTTCTATAGAAAAATGCTTGCTGTGTTCTGGGTGAATGAACTCACGCATTAAGTCCTCATCAGACAGGTTTTTAAGCAAAACACCAAGTTTATAATGCACTCCTTTTAAAATAGATATTGAGGCTTCAAGAGATTGTGAATAATCAATGAGTTTGGCAAATCTATCTTCAAAATAAGGGCGTATTGTTGGTGTGTCTTCGGTAAGAGCCAGCTTAAATCTCATAATACTATTTATATGGCTGTCAGCGCAATGATGTACTACTTGTTTTATTGTCCAGCCATTGGGTCTATATTTATAATTAAGTTCTGTTTCACTTAAGCCTTTGATTTTGTTTTCTACGTTTTGAGGAAAGTTTTCAAGAGTAGAAATCCAATCTTTAAGATGGTCTTGAGTTATTCTATCAGGCTTTTCAAAATTGCCTATTGGATATCTTAGGCTGTAAAGTTCTTTTTCTTTCATGGTTCTTATTCTTTAGATTTCAGATTAAATCGATATACATAACCAAGACTTAACTCTGTAAAATCGGCTTGTCCAAGATTTGCATTTATGTGAGCACCTATAAATATATTGTGTTTAGGAGCCTTGCTCGTAGACCATAAATAGTATTTTAATCCCATTCTGGCTGATACTGTGCGTTTTATTTCATAATACCAATTTAAATCCCCTAAAACCTCAATAGTTTCATCATTGGCATTTTGATAAGTGTATCCTTGGTTAAGTTTCCAGTCAATTTTATAAAATGGTTTGTATATGTTTAATCCTAAATCAAATTCAAAACCAAAATGATCCATTAACAATTCGGACGTTGCAAAAAGTCCAAAATTTGTAGCATAACAGTAGGGATTATCTCTAAAATGCGGATATTGCTCTTCAACTAAAACTTCATTGTTTTTTATGTAGTCATAGTAATGTTCGTAATATCTGTAATAAAAGCCACCTCCAAACTTAAAGGTGTTATTAATTATTTTTCCGGCTGAAGCAGAAAAACTATAGACCTCTTTTTTTGTATTGAATTTTTCTGATAAAACATTTTGGCCAAGACCTATTCTACTGGAAATATAAGTCTGAGATTTAGACGAGAATTTAGGTTTTTCGAAATCTACAGTTTCCTTCACTTTACTAAATCTCGCTGAGATACTTGTTGCAAGCGAATTAAGACCTTGATTTGGTAAACTAGTGTGTCCGTTAGAATGATGTAGGTAGCCTAAGCCTAATCTCCAATCTGTGTTTTCACCATTAATAAATTGGTAGTATATAAAAGATCTAAATGACCAATTTACTTTTGTGGTTATTGCTTTGTTGAATGGGTTTGTTTCCGCATTATATTGAGTATCCATGTACGATCCACCTATACCAATATTTAATTTTAAATTATGTGAAAACACAGATTTTAGTATCGAAAATTCCATAAAAGGCATTACTGAATATGCTCTGCCAACCTTGTCAGTATTACCAAAATCAGTATAGCCTAACGAAATACCTGTTGAAGGATAATTGAGTCTTGCAGCCCATTCCTTTTGAGGGTTGAAATTGTATTTTCCAATACTTAAAAATAGATTTTTTTGAAGATCTGTTTTTGGAAAAAGGGTATTTGCTTCGAGTGTTTTTCCTATGAGTATTTCAGGCGTGAAAAAATAGGATTCATTTACAGCGGAGTTATCGTTTTGAGCAATTATTGTGCTACTAAAGATTAATAAAAAGATATTAATTTTATAATTAATGGCTTTAGGCAGAGTCATGTAATGATTATTTGTTAGACAACAAAATAACTAAAAGTTAACTCTAAAACTTAGATTGGGTGTAAATTTTAAAGATTGATTATCGATTTCGATAATATTATCATCGGAGTCTAAAGTATAATAACGGTTTAAAATGTTATTATGATTAAACATGTTCCAGACAGAAGCACCAGCTTCAGCTTTTATGCCTTTTGAAAGTTTAAATTTATAAATAGCAGATAAGTCAGCTCTAAAATAATCATCTAATCTAGAGCTATTAGGGTTTTCATATTCAATTGTAGAGTTGCTATTATCTTGAGTTTCTAAAGGTTTGGTATAAGCTCTTCCTGAGTGCCAATTAAGACCTAAGCCTATTTTAAAATTCTTCAAACTATAGGTGAGCGAAGCATTGGCAACATGTGTTAAATCTAATGAACTGGTAAAGGAGCTACCATCGTTTATGGTATTAAATTTATAATCATTATTGCTTAAGGTATAGCTTAGCCATGTGCTAAAATTATTAAAGCGCTTGTTGATTAAGAAATCTAAGCCAGTAACTGTATATGATCCTATATCGCTTACAAACTGAAACTGATTTTGAAAGCCTTGACTTTGTGCTGTTATTCCTTCTACATTTTTATAATAACCTTCTAGAGAAACAAACAGATTGTTTTGGTTGTAACTTAAACCTAGTGAAATTTGCTGACTCTTTACAAGTGGTACAGTTTCTAAATTAGAAAGTTGCCATCGACGTTTTTCAATTCCAAAAAAGTCTTGTTGTAAATCTATAACCTGAGAAATAGTTTGACTTTTTAGTTCTCCTAAAACTTCAAGTCTTATGTGGTCAGAAATTTTCTGATTAAAAGCAAACCTTGGTTCTAGTACCAAAGTTTTTAATTTTTCAAAATAGCTAATACGTGCTCCCAACCGAATGTATGTATTATGGGATTTTGAATAGCGTTCTGTTTCTCCAAAAACAGCATGGGTTCTAACAATCTCTTTTACTAAGCTAGTAAAGTCTGGGTTTGATACATCTTCAAAATTAGTAACACCAACTTCATTAAACTGATAACCACCTCTAACTTCAATATCATTATCTATGGTTTTTTTTATGTCAAAACGTAAGCCATAGTCTTCTACTTTGTTTTTTTGAATGAGTAACTGGTTATTTGTTATATCATTATTTTGTGCATCTAAATCGTAATTAGAATAATACATCTGAGCCGAGGTTTTTATATCATTCTCAAAGGTTTTGTAGTAGGTAGCACTAGCTCCAAAGCTAACTTGGTTGAGAGCACTTTCGGTCTCCTGTATATTATTATTAGAATTTGCAAAAACCTGATTATAATCTAGGCTGTTGTATATGTTAAGTAAGCTTACTCTAAGTTTAGAGGAATCATTAATGTCATAAAGAAATTTGGCATTAGCATCATAAAACAGAAAACGTTCATCTAGTGCTAATAGCGAGTTAACATCATTAGCCGTATTAAGCTCTGAATCTCGAAAAATTCTGTCAAAATACGCATCGTAAGTTTTTGAAGCCAAAATATCTGTAAAAGAGCGTCTTAGCGATAGTTGTATCTCTGTTTTTTTGCTCAAAGGTACCTTTGCATAGCCATCAATATTGAGTAGGTTGGTACCTATGCCAGCGCTAAATTTATTATCTAATACATCTGTATTTTTAATAGAAATAATACCAGAAACTCCATTGCCAAAAAGTGCACTTGTACCATTTTTAGAAATACGTATATCATCAGATAAATATGGGTTAAATGCAGAAATTAAACCAAAAAAATGACCGGATTGATACATTCTTATACCTTCATAAAGAATTAGATTTTCGTCGTTAGTGCCACCTCTAATGTTTATGTTAGAGATGCGTTCGTCCACACTCACTACACCTGGTAAATTTTGTACAATTTGTAAAACATCTGGTTCAATAAGACCGGGTAAAATATCAAAAGCATTTGCATCTACAGTTACAGTACCATTATTAGTCTTAGATATACCTTTAGATAAGTAGTTATTTACAACAACTTCTTCTAATCTGTGCACTGTTTTATCACTTGGTGTTATGGCAATAAAACGACGGCTTAAAACTTCAAAATTGAGGTTTGTGATTGTTTTTAATTGGTCTAGCGCTTCTTCTAGGGTGAGATTTTCCTTTAAAGGATAAAGCTCAATATTAAGAATAGTTTTTGTTTCAAAGGAAAACTTTACTTCATAGCGCTTTTCTAGGGTTTCTAGTATTTGAACAAGTTTTCGTGGTTCCCCTTTTTGGCTGAATGCAAGATAAGAGAAGTTGAAAATTAGTAGAAATAAAACAACACGATGTAAAAGTTTATTCACGCTTTAGTACAATAGAAGTTCCAGACTTACTATAGCTTAAATTTAATGGTATTGTTACAGATTGTAATGCTAAATCTAAATTTTTATGAGAAAAACCTCCTGTATATAGTCGGTTTGCATCAGCCTTATCTATAACTATTTTTATGTTGTAATAATTTTCTAATTCAGTAATAACGTATTTAAGAGGCGTATTTGTGAAGTTACTTTCACCACGCAACCAAGTAGGTTGCGTAGTGATTTCTTTTTCATCAGCAAATAACTTCCCATCTATTATTTTTATACCATTTCCAGGTCGTAATTCTGTATAATTGTCTTTTGTTTTAACTCCGACTAAGCCTTCGAAGCAAATAACTTCAAAGTAACCATTACGTTGTTTTACATTAAACTGTGTTCCTAACACACTTACAGTACCGTTATCTGTAATTACATCAAATTTTTTGCCTTTAGCAACTTTAAAAAAGGCTTCGCCATTAAGTTTTACTTCACGTTTGTCGTCCCAATTACTTTTATTGAAAACCAAATTAGAGTTTGCATTAAGTATGACTTCAGAAGCATCAGGTAATTTTATAGTTGTTTGCGAAGCAATTTCGGTGTTAAAGGAACTGTCTAATGTTGTTGTGTAGTAATAAACACTAAAGCATATAGCCAGTACAGCCGCAACTCTAAGTAGTGGTTTATACCAAGTTTGTGTTGCTTTCTTTTTTAAATTAGGTTGTAATGCTTTATAATTTTCGTCTACAGAGAATTCTGGTGACTTAAAAGAATTTAAAGCATTGTTAAGCTGCATAAAATCTTTATAGTCCTCTAACTGCTCAAAAGCTATTTGCTCTTCTGAGTTGAGGTTATGGTCTAACCATTTTTGTATGAGTTCTTCTCTTGTCATAATTGCATTTCAACAATAGAACAGTTAAGTTCTAAAAATTCCTACCCACAATTTATTTTATAATTCATCTATATCTTCTCGTAGCTTTTTTAGTGCTCCATAAATGCGTTTTTCTACAGCTTTTGTAGAGATGTCTAAAAGAGCTGCTATCTCTTTAAATTTTTTGCCTTCAACCCTGTTCATTAAAAAAGCGACACGTTGTGCTTCAGTAAGTTTGCTAAGAGCATTTTGGAGTTTGTCATGGTACTCTTTTTCTTGTAAAACAAACTCAGGAGTCTCATTAGTTGATTTTTTTTGAGGTATTTTCTCGTATTTCAAAACCACTTTTCGATGCGCAACAGCATTAAGCATTAGGTTGTTGGCTGTTGTAAATAAAAAATTTTTGGCTTTGTCCGGAGATACTTTTCCACAGTTTTGCCACAGTTTTATAAAAGCTTCTTGCACTTTGTCACTAGGATTTAAGTGATCTCCAAACTTGTAATACAGAAAATCATGTAGGTTTTTTGAGTGTTTTTTGTACAAACGCTCAAATAAGTGCTCTTCGCAAATATGATCTTTAATAGGTTGGCTCATAATTTTCGTGCACCAAATTATAAATAAATTTTTTAAACTAAAGGTAGGAGATTTAAAACTGTAATTGTTACATAATAAAACCATAAAAGCTCCAAATGCTATGAAAATTAAAATCAACCTTTTATTCATTTACGCCCTTGTTGCTCTTTTGACATTTACTGCTTGTCAAGATGAAGCAATAGATATTAATACTCCTGAAGAACAGGAAATGATTCAGCCTAACACTCCCTTGGCAAACTTTATGGGTAATGTTACTGCAAACTATGCTGATTATGATAATTTTTTAGATGAGTCTAGTTGTTTTGCTGTAGAGCTTCCAGTAAATATTGTAATGGGTGATGTTACCATTGTTGTAGAAACCTTGGATGATTTAGAAGATCTTGAGGATTTATTTGAAGAGTATGAAAATGAAGATGATTTCTTCGATTTTGTATTTCCAATCACTATTATTTTTAATGATTATTCTGAAGTAGTTATTGAAAATGAAGACCAATTAGAAGATTTTATTGAAGACTGTGAACTCGAAGATGATGAGGTTATTGAGTGTGTAGACTTTGTTTATCCAATTTCGTTTTCTGTGTTTAATGCAGATTTTAATATTGTGGATACGATTACCATAACTAGCGATGAAGCACTATATAGTTTCCTTGAAGACTTAGGCGAGGATGACAATGCCCTTGTTGTAAGTATTAATTATCCTGTGTCACTTGTTTACGCAAACGGAAATACAATTGAGGTAAACTCAAACCAAGAGTTGTCTGATGCAATAGAAGCAGCAGAAGACGATTGTGGTGGCAATTCTGATGACTGTGACATAAATTTAGATGAACTCGAAAATTTATTATTAGAGTGTGGTTTTGAAGCTGAATTTTATAATGAAGCAGGTGAGCTAGAAAATACGTTACAATTGTATTTTGATGAGTCAGGTTCAGTTTCAGTCGTTGGAGATCCTACTGTAGCTGAAACAGGAGAGTGGGATGTTATAGAAACAGATTTAGGCTATAAACTTGTTATTGAAGGTTTAGAGACTTTTGGCATAGCTAATGGGTTATGGTTGTTAACAGATTGTGAGGACGATGATGAAGACCTAGAGTTTAAAAAAGAAACTGAAAATGGATTTATAACCATGAAACTAGAGCTAGATTGCGAAGATGATTTAGACTGTGATGCTCAAGAGATAGCTCTTAACTTAAAGGAGTGTGAATGGTGGATAGGAACTAATTTGTTGAGTCCTAACTATAATGGGCCATTAAATTTCCAAGAAGGCGGAACAGTAACTGTAGGAAGTAATTCAGGAAATGAAGTAACAGGTACTTGGGAGGTGCTTCTTGGTAATACAGGAGTATTTTTAGTTTTAGACTTACCAGGAGATTATCAGGTGCTTTCTCTAGATTGGAGAATAGTAGAATGCGAAGACGACAGATTAGAGTTGGTGTCAGATAACAATGAGTTAGTACTAGAGCAAAGTTGCGATGTTGAGCCAGATTGTAATCAGTCAGACGTAAGCGAGTATCTAATGTCATGTTACATAGTACCTACTATTAATGACTATATATCTCCTATGACTTATTTTGAGTTTTCAGAAAACAATAGTCTCTTTACAATGTATCAAGGCGATATGCCTCATAATGGTACATGGGATATAAGTTCAGATGACAACGGTGTATTTATCTTTATCAATTTCCCTGATTCTATAGACCAATACAATGGTCAATGGTATTTGCAAGACTGTGACGATGATGGGTTGGTGTTTAGTCAAGGAGATAATATCTTAATTCTTGCCTGCGATGAGAATGTAAGTGGTGCTTTTGATTGTTTTGAAGATAGAGAAGTTGTTATGTGCGACGATGATAATGATGGTTCTGTTGCTTTCGATTTAAATGCAATTTATGATTGCCCTGAAGATAATGTTGTTTGGACATTTTATGAATCATTAATGGATGCAGAGGCAGAGACCAATGCACTGATATCACCTTTTGTTAATACAACAAATCCTCAAATAATTTATGTAAGAGTTGGGTTAGCTGATAATCCTAGTGTTTCAGAAATATTCACTGTAGAACTAATTGTAGAAGATTGTTCAAACAGTTGTAGCGAAGAAGATGTAGATGGTTTCTTAGTAGAATGTATTTGGAATGCGGTAAACTATAATGGTAGTGATAACCTTCTAGACTGGAATTTCGATTTTGAAGTCAATAGTCAAAATGTAATAATTTATAATAACGAAACTACAATTGATGCAACATGGACAACATCACAATCAGAAGATGGTGTAATTGTAACCTTCTCTAATGTAGCAGGTCCAAATATTCAGGCAATAAATGGAGAGTGGTTGGTTGTAGAATGTGAAGAAGATCGTTTACAGTTGCATAGTGGAGATGATATTTTAGTCTTAGAACAAACATGTGAATAATATATAAAAGAACCGCTTAGTTAGTAATTTTAGTAAGTTTAAGTTGATGAAGAGAGTTGCCAACCGCTAGGCAGCTCTTTTCTTTTATGATATTCTGAAAGATATAAGTGTATAATTATAGATATGCCGTTCGTTTATCTCTTGTAAATT
>JASBSE010000315.1 GCA_030149115.1 Winogradskyella sp.
GGAAGGAGATAGGTATTTAAAAATTACAGAAAACGCTATTAATCCAGAGTTGCTTTGGGATGAGCGTTCTATCAGAAACTCATTACTCATTTTAGGAACCCTAACCACAAGATTTGGCCAAGGTAAAGTGCCACTACCAGGTGGTTGTAAGTTAGGTGAGCGCAAGTACGATTTGCACGTTATGATTTTAGAACAAATGGGTGCCAAAGTCTGGGAAGAAGATGGTTACCTGTGTACAAAAGCTAACGGAAGGCTTAAAGGCAGTGATATTCATTTGTCTATGCGCTCAACAGGAGCTACAGAAAATGCAATTCTGTGTGCGTCCTTAGCAAAAGGAACCACAACAGTCTGGAATCCACACATACGACCAGAAATTATAGACCTTATCACCATGCTCAATAAAATGGGAGCAAAAATTAAGGTGTACGGTCAAAAGTGTATTGTTATAGAAGGTGTAGAAAAATTAAGTGGTGTAAAGCATCGTGTGATACCAGATAATATGGAAGCACTAACATGGGCTATTGGTGCTGTAGTAACCAATGGAGATGTAGAAATACTAGATTTCCCTTTTGAGCATCTCGAAGTGCCTTTAGTACACTTAAGAGAAAGTGGCATGCAACTTTACCGAGGAGAAAATTCGTTGATTGTAAGAGGTGGTGAAGCCTATCCAATAGATATTAGTACAGGTCCATATCCTGGTATCAATTCAGATATGCAACCTTTGTTTGCTGTATTTGGTGCGGTGTCTAAAGGAGAATCTCGTATCATAGATTTAAGATTTCCTGGGCGTTATGGGTATGCCGAAGAATTAGCAAAAATGGGAATGGACTATCAAATAGAGGGTGACTTGCTTAAGATACATGGTGGCAATCCACTTAAAGGAGCTACTGTTACCGCTTTAGATCTTAGAGCTGGTATCGCATTGGTCTTAGCAGGACTTACGGCAGAAGGAGAAACCATCATTGAAAATGCTTGGCAAATTGGTAGAGGGTACGAAAACCTACATGGTAAATTGAAACAACTTGGCGTATTAATATAAGAATGCGATTAATAAAAACATATCGTCAAATATTACGAGATTACCCAAAAGATAATGCCAATCTTTTTAAGTGTATTAGCGCAAGGTTTTTAAATCCAGGGTTTAGCGTTGTTTATTTATATAGACTTGGGTGTTTTTATAATCAATCAAAGTTTAAATTGTTAAGGGTTTTAGGTTCTAGGGTGAGAATGAAACTTGTGTTTAAAAAAAACTGCGACATTTCTTTTATGGCAGAGATAGGTGATAAATTAATACTGCCTCATCCTTTCGGTGTTGTAATTGGAACAGGTGTTAAGATTGGAAAAAATGTTACTATTTTCCAGAATGTTACCTTAGGTAGTAATGGTAAACAAAATCAAGAAAAAAGTTATCCAGTTATAGGTGATAATGTAACTATATATGCAGACTCTATTATAATTGGAAATATTATTATAGGTGAAAATTCTGTCATTGGTACTAAGACGTTAGTAAATATTGATGTGCCAGCTAATGCTGTTGTAGTAGGTAATCCTTGTAGAATTGTTACAAAGAAATAATGAGAAGATTTCTAAGTGATGTTTTTAGTATTGGTGTTTCAAAAGCCCTAATTATTGTATTTAGTTTAATGACTACTGTCATTATAGCACGAGTTCTTGGTCCTGAAAAAAATGGTGTAATAGCATCATTGCTAGTATATCCTTCATTGTTTATGTCCATTGGTTCCTTAGGAATTAGACAATCCACTACCTATTTTTTAGGAAAAGGAATTTTTACCGAAGATGAGATAAAAAGAGCTATAACACAGATTTGGTTGTTCACTACAGTTTTTAGTATAGTAGTGTGTTTTGTACTTATGCGTTACTTTAGCAAGTCTGGAGAAAATATGTGGTTAGTAATATTAGCGCTGATGCCAATACCATTTACTTTGTTTAACACCTATAACTCTGGTATTTTTTTGGGTAAGAACGAAATCAGTAGTTTTAATAAAATCAATTGGATACCAACGGCTTTAATATTATTGGTTACTGCTGTACTAGTGCTTTGGCTGTCTTTCGGTATTTCGGGCTACTTAATAGCTATGGTAGCTGGTCCTACATTTATAAGCTTAGTGTTACTCTTTAAAAACAAGTTTATAAAAGCTTTTAGTCTTAATTTCAATTGGGTAATTATTAAGCGAATGTTGTCCTTGGGATTGGTATATGCTTTGGCATTATTAGTTATCAATTTAAATTACAGAATAGATGTCATTCTATTAGATAAACTTAGTACCGCTTTTGAAACTGGAATTTACTCAAAAGGAGTAAGTATAACAGAGTATCTATGGCAAATACCTATGCTGTTGAGTACTGTTGTTTTTGCACGTAGTGCAGTTTCAAAAAATGATAGAGATTTTTCTTTAAAGGTAGCGCAATTACTACGTATTTCTATTTTAGTTATTGGTATTGGAGCTTTGGCTTTATTTTTTATTTCTGAGCAAGTAATTGTTTTAATGTACGGTAATGCATTTGTCAACAGTGTATTAGTGCTTAATGTGTTATTGCCTGGTGTAGTTTTGTTGACTGTCTTTAAAGTGATAAATATGGACTTGTCGGGAAAAGGGAAACCTTGGGTGTCTTTAAAGGCGATGTTACCCGCTTTAATAATAAATATTATTTTAAATTTTATATTAATACCTCAACAAGGGGCTTCTGGAGCTGCATTAGCTTCAACTATAAGTTATACTATTGCTGCTATATTGTTCGTACACTTTTATAGTAAGGAAGTAAGTATACCTATTAAGGATATTCTTGGGTATAAGAAATCAGATTTTCAACCATTTATTAAGATTCTTAAAAAAGTAAAGTAAATAGCTAATGAAAGTTTATAAAGACTTTAATTTAAAAAATTATAATGCATATCAGATAGAAGCAATATGCAAAAAGGCTTTCTTTCCAGA
>JASBSE010000580.1 GCA_030149115.1 Winogradskyella sp.
CAGAACTTACGCAGAGAGCTTTACAGAAAACTTTAGAGTAGAAGATTATTTAGATGCAGATGGTAACGAAGTACCAGTTGGTACAGGTGATGGGATATTAGATTATAGATCCTTAACACCAAATACGTTTGGTAACTTTAATATATCTACAGCCCTAATAAAAACAGCGTTTGGTAAGAGCGATGAAAACCAATCAGATGCTTTTGACGATTTTAGAGCTAATAGATTAATTATTGCCAATAGACTAGCAAGAGAATTCTACGGAAATACACCTTTTGAAACAGATGCAGAAGGTTATCCTGTAGGATTTGGTAAAAATAGCCAGCGTGTATTATTGCCAGCTTTCCTTTCGGCTTATCAAGGTACTAATCCAGAAAAGGTAAGTACAAGAGCATTTAGAGATGTCCCGATACCAAATTGGACGTTGAAGTATACAGGACTAATGAAAATACCATGGTTTAAAAAGACCTTTAGACGTTTTTCTATTCAACATGGCTATAGATCTAGATATACAATTAACCAGTTTAGAACTAACTTAGATTATGATGATTCTGTTGATAATTTGGTTATAGATTCAGGTACTGGTATAGGATCTATAAATCCTGATAATCAAGATTCAAACGGAAATTTGAAAAACAAAACATTATTTAGTAACATCAACTTAGAAGAACAGTTCAGTCCATTAATCCGTTTGGAGTTTGAAATGAAAAATTCTGTGAAAGTATTGGCAGAAATTCAAAAAGATAGATTACTCTCATTGAGTTTTGATAACAATTTGCTTACAGAAGTGCAAGGGCAAGAATATACATTAGGGTTGGGTTACCGTATAAAAGATTTAAGAATTAGATCGGCTTTAGCAGGAGCAAAACAAATTGTTAAGAGTGATTTAAATATGCGAGCAGATATTTCGGTAAGAGATAATAAAACAATTATTCGATATTTAGATTTAGATAATAATCAGATTACCGCAGGGCAGACTATATGGAGTGGGAAGTTTTCAGCAGACTATGCGTTTAGTAAAAATCTTACAGCTATCTTTTATTTTGATTACACATTCTCAGAT
>JASBSE010000586.1 GCA_030149115.1 Winogradskyella sp.
TACAGCATCTGGAAGTGGAATAATCTGTGGTTTAATTATTTGTACTGATTTCTCCATACAATTAACAAGTGAAAGGGATAAAATGAAAAGTGCAATTAATTTCTTGATGTGCATTTTAGTATATTAGATGCATTAAAATTACTAATCTTTTTTGATGCCTATTAAACCAACCTTAGTTTTAATTGTTCTCATTTCTTTTTTTAGCTGTAAAGAATCGTATTCCAATAAACCTGCGAAAAAAGACCAACCTTTAACTAAATATGTCAACACATTTATTGGTACTGGTGGTCATGGTCACACCTATCCTGGCGCAACGATGCCTTTTGGTATGATGCAATTAAGTCCAGACACACGTTTAGAAGGTTGGGACGGCTGCTCTGGCTATCATTACACTGATGAATATATCTACGGATTTTCGCATACACACTTAAGTGGTACAGGTATAAGTGACTATGGAGATGTGCTTTTAATGCCTACCAATGAAGTTAATTTTAACAACGGGTCTGATGGAAAATCGGGTTATAGAGCTCACTTTTCACATGAGAATGAAAGTGCTGAACCTGGCTATTATAAAGTACATTTAGATTCAACAAATATTGATGTTGAGTTAACAGTTTCTAAACGAAGTGGTATTCATAAATATCAATTCCCTTCAGCTGAAAATCAGTATGTGGTTTTGGATCTAGAACATCGTGATAAACTTTTAGGCTATAAAATTAATAAGCTGAATGATACTGAAATTAGTGGCTACAGACATTCTTCAGCTTGGGCTAAAGATCAGCGTTTGTTCTATCACATTAAGTTTTCACATCCAATAAAAGAAATTGTTTATGATGATGGCGAAGGTGTTGCTGTAAGTAAAAATTACAAGTTCGAGAGTAAAAAAGCCATCATTCAATTTGAAAACCCAAACAACGAACCAATCTTAATTAAAACAGGAATTTCTGCCGTTGATGAAGCTGGTGCTTATAAAAATTTGGAAGCCGAAGTTTTAAACAAAGATTTTGAAACCGTAAAACAAGAAGCACAACAAGAATGGGAATCTCAACTTGAAAAAATTGTCATTGAAAGTAATGATCTAGATAAAAAAACCAATTTCTATTCTGCATTATATCATACTATGATTGCGCCAAA
>JASBSE010000590.1 GCA_030149115.1 Winogradskyella sp.
CCGTCTTTTTGGTCTAATATCAAGGCTTCACCTTGTTTGTTTTCGTCGATTATTTTCTCCATCTATTCAAACTCACTCGTGTGAGAAATTATTATTTTCTTCAATAGTCAATAAACATGCAAAGATAGTATTATTTTGTAGACTGTGACAAAGTGGCAGTTTTAAATAATAATTTATAATTGCTTCAAATTATTATTTTTACAAAGTTTTTTGATTTTGTTGCGCAACCATTTCAATTAATTACATCTTATACTAAAAACACTAAGCCTATGAAAATTTCAAAAATTATAATGTCTTTATTGTGTGTTCTTTTATTTGTAAATATGCAATGTGATGATGACATGACTTTACCAGAAAGTAACTGTGCAAGTTTTGCCGTAATAGATAGTTTTACTTATACAAATTCTGCTACGAGTCCATATACAATTAATAGTGTGTCAATTAATGACGACTGTTTGATTATTGATGTTTCTGCTTCTGGTTGCGATGGTAATACTTGGGAAATGCAATTAGTAGATTCAGGATCTGTTTCAGAATCCAATCCGCCTCAACGTTATGTAAAGTTTTTTTTAATAAATACAGAAGACTGTTTAGCGTTTGTTGATAGGGCTCGTTCATTTGATCTTACTTCATTACAGATAGAAGGTGAAAATGAAATTATAATTAATGTAGATGACTATTCAGACCCTGTTACATATACATATTAGAAAATATTTTTTTAAATACTAAAAATTAAGTCTTGTATTTACAAGGCTTTTTTAGTTTCAAACCTTACGTGCTTTGAGAAAATAAAGGCTATTTAAACCCAAATTAGGATTGTAAATTTATTTTCGCATACATTTGTAACCTCAAAAAAATAAAGAATGCCGAAGAATCTAGTCATAGTTGAGTCACCTGCAAAGGCAAAAACCATAGAAAAATTTTTAGGAAAAGATTATAAAGTTGAGTCTAGTTTTGGACACATTTCTGATTTGCCTTCCAAGGAATTGGGTGTGGATGTAGAAGGAGATTTTGAGCCAAAGTATAAGGTGTCAAAAGATAAGCGAGATGTCGTTAAAAAATTAAAGGAATTAGCTAAGAAAGCCGATACGGTTTGGTTAGCAAGTGATGAGGATCGAGAGGGAGAGGCTATCGCTTGGCACTTGGCAGAGGAGCTAGATTTAGATAAGGAAAAGACTAAGCGTATTGTATTTCATGAAATTACAAAAACAGCAATAAACAAGGCTATTGAGAATCCTAGAGGCATAGATTATAACTTAGTAGATGCTCAGCAAGCAAGACGTGTTTTAGACCGTATTGTGGGTTATGAGTTGTCTCCAGTTTTATGGAGAAAGGTTAAAGGAGGCTTATCTGCAGGTAGAGTACAGTCTGTATCTGTAAGGCTTATTGTAGAGCGTGAGCGCGAAATTCAAGATTTTAGCCCAGAAGCATCATATAGAGTAGATGCAGAATTTACATCGGAAGACGGAAAATCGTTTAAAGCTAAACTGCCAAAGAATTTTGGGTCTGAAAAGGAGGCTTTAGAGTTTTTAAATAATAATAAAGGAGCTACTTATGAAGTGGCTGATTTACAGAAAAAGCCAGCAAAAAAATCACCAGCTGCACCATTTACAACATCTACATTACAACAGGAGGCATCTAGGAAATTAGGATTCTCTGTAAGTAGAACGATGAGTAATGCACAACGTTTGTATGAGGCAGGTCTTATAACTTACATGAGAACAGATAGTGTTAATTTGTCTGATGAAGCAAGACAAGGTGCAGAGAGGGAGATTATCTCTGCTTATGGCTCAGAATATAGCAAACCGAGAAACTACAAAGGGAAATCTAAAGGTGCTCAAGAGGCTCACGAAGCTATAAGGCCAACAGATTTTTCTAATCATACAGTAAGCGTAGAGCGTGATCAGGCTAGACTATACGACTTAATATGGAAACGTGCAATCGCATCACAAATGAGTGAGGCTAAGCTAGAGCGTACCAATTTGAAAATTCAAATTAATAGCTCTCAAAAAGTAAGTGAACAATTTACTGCTAATGGAGAAATTATAACGTTTGATGGATTCTTAAAAGTGTATCTAGAAGGAACAGATGATGATGATACAGAACAAGATGGTATTTTACCAGACCTAAAGATAGGTGAGGAGTTAGCTAATAGTTATATCACGGCAACACAGCGTTTTACTAGACCTCCGTCAAGATATACTGAGGCATCTTTGGTAAAGCAATTAGAAGAATTAGGAATAGGTAGACCATCAACATATGCGCCGACAATTTCTACAATTCAAAATAGAAATTACATAGAAAAAGGTTCACACGAAGGTGATGAAAGAGCATACAAACAATTGGTTTTTGAAAACCAAAATATTAAAGAGAACAATCTTACTGAAAAAGTAGGTTCTAATAAAGGTAAATTGATACCAACAGATGTTGGTATTATAGTTACCGACTTTTTGGTAAATCATTTTGAAAGCATTTTAGACTATAACTTTACCGCAAAAGTAGAGGAGAGTTTTGATGATATAGCTGAAGGTAAAGAAGACTGGAAAGCTATGATGAAAGATTTCTATAAAGGCTTTCATCCACAAGTTGAAGATGTACAAGAAAATGCTGAGCGCGAAACCGGTGAACGTGTTCTAGGTACTGATCCTAAAACAGGTCGCCAAGTTAGTGTGCGCTTAGGTAAGTTTGGTCCAATGGTTCAGATCGGTACAGTAGACGAGGAAGAGAAACCACAGTTTGCTAGCTTATCACCAGATCAGCAACTCAACACCATAACTTACGAAGAAGCAATGGATCTTTTTAAGCTTCCAAAAGCTTTAGGTCATTATAATGATGATGAGGTAGAAGTTAATAACGGACGTTTTGGGCCTTATGTTAGATACGGCAAAAAGTTTGTCTCTTTACCTAAAGGAGTAGATCCTCTTAGTGTAGAACTAGATGAAGCTATTATATATATTAAGGAGAAAGAAAAAGCAGATGCTCCTATATATATGTATCAAGGTTTAGAAGTTACAAAAGGAAAAGGACGTTTTGGACCATTTATTAAGTGGAACAATATGTTTATAAATGTGAATAAAAAATATGATTGGGACAATTTATCTGAAGAAGACATCGTAACTTTGATCGAAGATAAAATCCAAAAGGAAAAAGATAAGCTTATTCATGTTTGGGAAGAGGAAGGCATAAGAGTAGAAAAGGCACGTTGGGGAAGGCACAATGTTATAAAAGGTAAGCAGAAAGTTGAGCTGGCTAAGACAGTTGATGTATCTGATATGACCTTAGAAGAGGCTAAAGCTATTCTAGAAAAAAATGCTCCAAAAAAGAAAACCAGAAAAACCACAAAGAAGAAAACGACTACCAAAAAGAAGTAATACTTTATGAATTTTAATTTTCTAACGCCTGTTTCAGATGCGGTTTTAGCTCATTCAGAACTATTAGCGCAACAAGCGCTGGGAAAAAAAATCAAAATTCACTCTAAGCAAAACGGTATTCCAGATTTAGAGGATGTCCAAATTGCTATCATTGGTGTTCTAGAAAACAGAAATGATGTTAATTATATAGGAGTCAATATCAATTTCGATTCTGTTAGAAAAACACTCTATACTCTATTTCCAGGAAATTGGATTTCAAATATTGCAGATTTAGGAGATATACTTCCTGGTGAATCCGTAGAAGATACTTATTATGCTATTCGTACAGCTATTTCGGTTTTAGTAGAGAAAAATATTATTCCAATTATTCTAGGGGGAAGTCAAGATTTAACCTACTCTAATTATCGTGCATATGATAATTTGATGCCCATGGTTAATATTGTTAATATAGATACCAACTTCGATTTAGGTGATGCCAACTTACCGATTAAGAATAATAGTTATGTAGGGAAAGTAATTGTAGAAGAACCTTATAATCTATTTAATTATTCTACAATAGGATACCAAACGTATTTCAATTCTCAAGAAGAAATAGATCTTATGGAGAAGTTGTACTTTGAGTCATATCGTTTAGGTGAGATATCTGGAGATATAAACAAGGTAGAGCCATTGTTAAGAGATGCACATATAGTTTCAATAGATTTAAAATCTATTAGAGCAGCTGAGGTAAGTGATAGTTTAAAATATTCTCCTAACGGTTTTTCAGGAAAAGAAATTTGTGCAATTACTCGATATGCAGGTATCAGTAATAAGGTGTCTTCATTTGGGATTTATGAATATATTAATTCTAAAAATGATTCTGCGTCTTCTATGCTAATAGCGCAAATGATCTGGTATTTTATAGAAGGAGTTAATTGTAGAGTTAAAGATGATAACTTTAATAATGAAAATGAGTTTCAGAAGTATAATGTTTTGGTTGAAGATGATGAGCTCATATTTTTTAAAAGTATAAAAACAGGTCGCTGGTGGATAGAAATACCTTTTTTACCAGATGTTAATAATAAATTAAAAAAGCACACGTTATTACCATGCATGCATGCCGATTATGTGCTTGCTACTCAAGGTGAAATACCCGAACGTTGGTATAAGGCCTTTAGGAAGAACAGCTTTTAAAGGGAGCACTTAGTCGATAATTTAACATTTAGACTATCGATGAAATGCATTTTTTAAGGACGAAATGCAAAAAAAAATCAAAAAAAGTTGTTTTTTAGAAAATATATAAATATGTTTACGACCTTAAAATTAAGGACGACTAATTTAACCTCGAGTTACTATGAATATTAAGAGATTTATTTTACTTACCACTGTATTGGTTTTGGTTGCCAGTTGTAATTCTGGAGACCGCGGACAATTAGTAGGTGTTAAAGGTAAAAAATGGCACCCAGAGAA
>JASBSE010000600.1 GCA_030149115.1 Winogradskyella sp.
ACTCGCCTCAACATCTGTCATTTCATTTCTGTATGACTTCCCAATTGGATTGATAACATGATAATTTAAGTTTTTAAATTCATTAGCAATACGGTCAAAATTTCTGGAATAATCGTCCACACCGTTTTTTTGCAACTTAGATTCTAAAGCAAATATTTGATTGATAATTTCTATCATCTCTTAAAAAAAATTTGATTTTGAAATATACGTATTTTTAGACTCTAAAGAACCTCTGCCACTACAAAAGTACTTCCGCCTACATAAATTAAATCGTCTGTATTTGCATTTAGCTTAGCAGCATCTAATGCTTCATTTACCGAAGAATAAGAATTACCTGTAAAACCTTTATTAAGAAAATACTCCTTAAGCAAATCTTCATCTAGTCCGCGTTGTACATTTGGTTTACAGAAGTAATATGTGGCGTTTTTTGGTAACAATGAAATAATTGAATCTAAATCTTTATCGCTCACCACTCCAAATACAATATATAAATTATTATAGGATTCAGCTTGCAACTGTTGCATTGTATAACTTAAGCCTTCCTTGTTATGCGCTGTATCGCAAACAATTTTAGGTTCTTGCTGAAGAACTTGCCAACGTCCTTGTAATCCAGAATTTTTAACAACCGTTAGTAATCCTTTTTTTAAGTTTGAAGTTGAAATACTGTAACCCAATTGTCTGAGTACTGTAACAGATTGAATAACCGTTTTTTTGTTGTGTTCTTGGTAAGTGCCTTTTAAATCACTTTCTAAGACTTCTTCAACCAATTGGTCTGCAAAATAGATTTCAGAATTATTCTCCTTAGCTTTATTTTTAAAAACGTTTTCAGTTTCAGGTTGTGTTTCACCAATTACAACAGGAATATTTGGTTTTATTATTCCAGCTTTTTCTAAAGCAATTTCAGGTAACGTCGTTCCTAAAAACTGCATATGATCAAAACCAATATTGGTAATTACAGAAAGTTCTGGAGTAATAATATTTGTTGAATCTAACCGACCACCTAAACCAACTTCTATGATGGCAATATCAACTTTTTGCTTTGCAAAATAATCGAAAGCCATACCAACGGTCATTTCAAAAAAAGACAAGTTGTTAGACTCAAAAAACATTCTATTTCGCTTTATAAAACCAATAACAAATTGTTTTGAAATAACCTGTCCATTAATCCTGATTCGCTCTCTAAAATCTTTTAAATGTGGTGATGTATAAAGCCCAACTTTATAACCTGCTTCCTGAAGTATCGATGCCAACATATGACTTGTAGACCCTTTTCCATTAGTACCACCAACATGAATAGATTTGAATTTTTGTTCAGGATGATTAAGATGTGCTGAAAGTTTTAGCGTATTAGATAAATCCTTTTTAAACGCAGATTTACCCTTGTTTTGATACATTGGCAGTTGTTGAAACATCCAATTGACTGTATCAAAATATTTCATTGGCTACTGACCGATATCAAAATTAATACTTACAAATCCTACTTGAGTTGTAGGTGCATTAGAGTCTGCTGGCCATTTATGAGATAAAGCGATTTTCTTCGCCGGTTCCAACAAACATGGCGCTGTATTGGTCGTACCTCTAATACCTGGAGTAGCTTTAACCACTTTTCCTTGTCTGTTAACTTCAATTCTTACGACAACTAATCCATATTCGTTACAATCTTGCTTATAGATTTGACGAGAA
>JASBSE010000603.1 GCA_030149115.1 Winogradskyella sp.
ATCTAATGAACCAATATCACCTATAAAACTATTAAAAGAGATTGATGGTCTATTTTTAAAATTATTGTCTTGTGCTAATGCCATCAGAGTTTCTTTATAGCTTTTTCCTGTTTTGTCTTTGATAATATTTTGTTCTACTAACAGTGTTTCATAATCTTGAATAGCTTTTTTTAAAGCCCGACCATTATCATCGTATGATTTATAAATACATTCCATTATGACTTCTTCAATTCTTGATTTTTCAGTAGAACAAGAAGTAACCATTAATAAACATATTATGAATGCGATATAATTTAGTTTAGACATTAATAATTTTCTTTTAGAATTAGAGTATGATGCTCAACATGATGTGCCGTCCACATTATAATCTCACGAATTGGCATCTTGCCCATAAGTGGATGTGGTAAGATTAACTTATCTAAGTTTTTATCACTTATCTTTTTTGTTTTGTATTGCAGTTTTTTACTTTCAGTTTGTAAACGGTTGAGAATGTATTGTTTTTCATCAATCTCAGGTATCTTCATGTTTTGAGAGCCTTTAAACGTTTTTCCTTTGGCATCTTTTAATCGTTCATTGTAACGGTTAGCAATAGTATTGTAGTCTCTAACGGATCTATTCGCTTTTCCAAATTTATAGCGAATTAAAAATTTAGGAAGGCTTAAAGCGTTGTTGAGAGGTACAATACTTTGTAGTAAATGAAGTGCTTGCTGCCCTTGCGTCCATTTCCCTTCAGGACCTTGTATCCAAGCGTCGTTTGGCTGTTGTTCAAACCAATGAATTAACTCAGAATGCTTAGCGCCAATAAGATGAGCAATTTCTTCTTTATCCATAAGAATTGATTTTAGATAAAGAAAAGATATGGATTTTTGTTGAATGTTTATTTAGCTGTTAATTATTCTTCTTCTTTTTCCTGAACAACTATTTTATCTTTCTTAAAGATAGGTACTAAGTAAGATAAATTAAAGCCAAAGCCGACACCAAAACGACCACTGTCGTAAGTACGATTAAAACCAGGTATGTAGAGATTTTCAAAGTTATCGGGAGCCGTTTCTGTGATTAAGCCTTTAAGCTGTGCATTGATACCTGCGTAAAAATTATTAAATATTTCGGCTTTTATACCAATTATAATTTCTGCCCAAATTGCAGTAAGACCAGAAAATTCTGTGCCTTCTTCAATTGTAAACTGTTGATCCCAATATTGGTTATAAACATTGTAGATATCATAACTATTTAAGGTTTGGCTAAATGTACTGGCACCACCTCTAAAACCAATATAGATCATATTTTCCATGTCTAACCAATTTTTATAGAAATTAAGATCAATACCTCCTTTAAAATAACTTCCTTTTGTTGTGTTACTAAGAACTTCGTTTACTAATGTATATTCTTCATTTCCTATTTCACCACCTAGGTATATTCGTTTGGTAAGACGATAGTCTCCCATAATTTCAATTCCCGTATAGTTGTCATCAAAAAAGGTACGTGCAAGCTTGCTAATATCAGCACCTAAGCGAAGTCCATATTTTTGTTTAAAAACTAAGGTATCCTTTACGGTTTTCTTTTTGTCTTGAGCCAATGCTATTGTAGAAAACAATAACAGCACAATAATACTTTTAGTGTAAGATGCGTACATGAATCGTATTTTCATTTTCTACTATTTCTACAGTGTCAACAACTTCAAGCCCACTAATCCAAGCTCCATCACCTGAAGCTTCAAAGCTTACTTGTAAATTTTTAAATACACTCTTATAACCACAAGCTCTAGATACGTATACAAATTCCGTTTCATAAGAGATTTCAATAATGTCGATGTTGGACTCAGTGTCTACATCATCATCAAGTCTAAGATCAGTGTCTTTTTCTAGTATAAACCTTGATGTGGTTATTTCTCCTTCATTTCCAATTAATAATGGTAATTCTAAAGATGTTTCGTTGGTATTATAAATAAGTGTACCTTCTGTATTATCATTAGTTGGATTATTAGCAAGACCTTCACCATAAGCTGTTAGACGTGTTACTGGCTTAACATCTTCTGGTTCGTTAACATCATAAAACTCCACCATTAGTCTAGGTGTTGTTGTTGTGGTTTCTGCACAGATGTCGTCGCGTTCACAACTAATCATTACCAATAGAAGCGATAGGAGTATAAATTTTAACTTTTTCATCAATTATTTTTCAAACAAAACCACTGTTTCAATATGTGCTGTATGTGGAAATTGATCCACAAGACTTAGCTTTTTTATCTCATAGCCAGCTTGCATTAATTGTTCTGTATCTCTGGCTTGTGTGGCTGGGTTACAAGATACATAAACCAAACGTTCTGC
>JASBSE010000330.1 GCA_030149115.1 Winogradskyella sp.
CAGTCGGATGTATTTCCAATTTCCCCAATTCCAATTTAAAGATGAAATTTTGCGCCCTTTTATTTTCAAGGTGATAAATGCTGCTATTGCAGGACACCACATTATGGCACCAACATATATTCTTGAAGGAAATAAATTTACAATGGCATAATGAAAAGGTGATGTAAGAGCAACAACTAAGGCAAGAAATAGAAAGATTGTTTTCCAAGCTTCTTTTCTTTCTGATGGATTTTTAAGCATTTGACTTTTGTGATTGGTTTGTTTTATTGAGACGAAAGGGTCGTGGTTTTGTTACATTGTGCCTCGTTATAATCCAACAACGTATGTGTTGAGTTAACCAAGTTCTGTCTTTTATTTTACAAAGTCAAATGCATTACTTTCTCAAATTCCTTACCCTTTGCAGTAATGTAGGATGTGAATAATGCATAAATACATAGGCTTTGTGAGGAGTTAAATTGCTTAAACTGTTTTTAGACAGCTTTTTTAAAGATGTAATTAGTGGTTCTGCTTTGTAAGTGTTTTTAGCATAATCATCCGCTTGATATTCAAAAACTCTTGAAACGTAATTCATAATTAAGCTTGTAACCTCTGAAATAGGTGAGTAGAGTAACCCAAAAGCAATTAACCCAACGTGAAAGCTAGGTGTTTCGACTCCAATGGCCTTAGTCAACAACGGATTTGAAATAAAAATTGATAGTATATATAGTGTTAGTCCTGTAAGTAAAACGGAAGAAACCAAATTGAAGATAATATGCTTGCGCTTATAGTGTCCAACTTCGTGTGCTAAAACCGCAACAATTTCTTCATCGTCTAAATCATTAACCAATGTGTCATAGAGTGTAACGCGTTTTTCGCTTCCAAAACCAGAGAAATAAGCATTGGCTTTAGTACTACGTTTAGAGCCATCAATGATAAAAATTTTCTTCAGACTAAAACCAACAGACTTTGCATAATCGGAAATCTTGTTGCGTAATTCTCCGTCTTCTAAAGGTGTTTGTTTGTTGAACATTGGTACGATTAATCGCGAATAAAACATATTCATAAATACAGTGAATACTGTTACTATTCCCCAAGCGTATAGCCAAAAT
>JASBSE010000605.1 GCA_030149115.1 Winogradskyella sp.
TAGGATGGGGAACTTATCAAACATATAGCTATTCTTCTTCCTACCAAAGGACAAAAGGCCATATAGGTCAGTGCAATGTTTGCAACGGAAAAGGAAAATATCAAAAAAAGGTCTGGAAATCGAGACCTAAAATAACTAAGATTAGGTATGTCTCTTCACGTGAAATGAGACAAATATCTTACAACTATGCCAAAAATTACTTTAAAACAATAGAAGACGTTGGCAATGGCTATGCGATTGTATTTAATGGAGTTACGACAAGCTTAATAAAACTCAAAAACCATGAAAAGGGATTTGACTTAGATGTAATCGCCTATGATACCCACGAGAAAGTACTCTATCCTAATGGAGATGTTTACCTTAATTTTTTCTATATGAGTACCGGTTTGCAAATCATTAAGGATGCTAATTTTAATACTATTTATGAATCAAAAAATCACGCTTATCCAACTATAAATGATGATATTTTTTGGATTGCTGATCAAAATATGGAGAAATCCATTACTCTTGGTGGTGAAGTAAAGATGACTGAATTAGCCAAATTAAAAAATATTAAAACGGGAGAAATTTATTCAACAGCAGAATATGCTTTCCCTGATAAAATAGAAAATATTGATATTGACCTCTATAGCAAAGGTCTATTTCGTGCTCACAAATGGATGAAGAATGCGGATAACCAATGGGTTAAGCAAAAAGGGATTCTTAACCTAAAAGGCGAAGTTATTGTTCCATTCAATGTAAAAAAGATACTCTCATTTGATGAAGAGAAAGGAATGATTACTGTAATAAATGAGTTTAACTTAATTGATGTTTACAATACACAGGGTCTACTATTTGAAGAAGAGGGTAAAGTTGTTAAAACATGTGATGATGGTTCTGTGATTTTAGCATCTAGGAAAAAATATATTTCGCCATCTAACGGCCAAGAGTCATTTGTTGACATGCAAACGATTAAAGATAGCAAAACAGAAGAATCGTTTCCTTATATTTTTACCTCCTGCTCTTGTTTTGACCAATCGGGATGGTTTAAAGCAACTTTATTGGATTTTCCAGATACAATATTGGTTAGTCCAAAAAATGAGTTTTTGTCTGAGCGTTCTGCTACACTTACGGTTGATGAAAAATTAAAAGTAAAGTTTGAACACAATATCATAGAGGAAGCTTTTCAAAATAACACAGATGACAATAGAATCATAAAATCATCCAAAAATGGAATTACAAAATATGGCTTTAAAGAATATAAAAATGGAGAGCCAATTTTTGATAATATCAGTTCACCTTTTTTTAATGATAGATATTTCTTTGTTAAGAAAGGTAATCGTTTTGGTGCGCTTGTGAGAAACTTAAAGAGAAATGGAGAAATTGAGTATGTATTAATTGATCCAATATATAAGAAAATTGATTATAACAACACTACCTATGATTTACTGGTGCTTTCTAATGATGCTGGAAAATGGGG
>JASBSE010000608.1 GCA_030149115.1 Winogradskyella sp.
TTTGGAGGAAGAATAGGAAAAGCAACTTTAGGCGATTTATTAGCTGTAATGCTCAACAACAGCATGTACACTTACAAGGTAGCAGGACCCCAAGTTGGCATAGAAAAACAAGTTCTAAAAAACATCTCTAAACTAGCAGGATATCCAGAAAACAGCGACGGAACTTTTGCACCAGGTGGCTCTATGAGTAATATGATGGCACTTATTATGGCTAGAGATGCCAAAAATGAATCCATAAGAGCTAAAGGTCTTACTTCTAAAATGATTGTTTACACATCTGCTGAATCGCATTATTCCATAGCAAAGAATGCAGCCTTAACTGGCATTGGAAGAGAGCAGGTAAGATTGGTTGACACTAATGAAAAAGGAGAAATGCTTGCCAGTCATTTAGAAACATTGATTAAAGAAGATCTCAAAAACAGCCACATACCATTCTTTGTAAATGCCACTGCAGGAACAACGGTGTTGGGCGCTTTTGATGACATAACAAAACTAAGTCCTATATGCAAAACCTATAATCTTTGGCTTCATGTTGATGGCGCATATTGCGGCAGTGTTATTTTTAGCCAGAAATACAAGTATTTAGTAAAGGGGCTTGAACATTCCGATTCGTTTAGTGTAAATGCACACAAAATGCTTGGCACACCTTTAAGTTGCTCTATTATCGTCACAAAACACCCTGAACAACTACACCATTCGTTTTCAAATGAGGCAGACTATCTCTACCAAACCGATGGAGATGACTTTAACTTAGGTAAAACCTCCATGCAGTGTGGTCGACGGAATGATGCTCTTAAAATTTGGACACTTTGGAAATCTGTTGGCACCAAAGGATTAGAAAAAATTGTTGACAAGCAGTTTGAAATGGCTCAAGTCGCCAGAGATTATATCAAAGACAACAAAAATTACGAGCTGTACAGTTTTGACGATTCTATTTCAGTTTGCTTTAATTATAAAGACATAGACCCTAAAAAATTGTGTACCGCACTATACGAAGATGCTAAACTCATGGTAGGTTTTGGCTCTTATAAAAACGAACAATTTGTTCGCATGGTGACTATAAATAGTGTTTTGGAAAAAACTGATATTATAGCATTTTTTGAAACATTAGAAGCCTATGTTGATGAAAAAATGTTAAAAATACCTACGACTTAACCCAAAATATACTACTTGATTAAAATTTTATCTTATTTTAGCAAGTACAAGACTAAAAAATCTATGGTACAACAAGTTACAAGCGGCATTAAAATTTCTGTCGAAACCAATTTTGAAGGCACTTTTTATAAAAACTATAAAGTGCACTTTGCTTTTGGCTATAAGGTAACTATTGAAAACCAAAGTAAAGACTCTGTTCAATTGCATTCTCG
>JASBSE010000030.1 GCA_030149115.1 Winogradskyella sp.
AGGTTAATGACTGAATATGCGCATCAAATAACAGGTATAGACATTCATCCTGGAGCAACCATAGGCAATTCTTTTTTTATAGATCATGGTACAGGTGTTGTCATTGGTGAAACCACAGAAATACACGATAATGTAAAGATATATCAAGGTGTTACCTTAGGTGCATTGATTGTAAGGAAGCAAGATCAGTTTACGAAACGTCACCCAACAATAAAAAATAATGTAACGATTTACGCTAATGCAACAATCCTTGGTGGTGATACTGTTATTGGCGAAAATAGCATTATTGGTGGCAATACTTGGCTAACAACCTCAGTACCGAAAAACTCTACAGTAATCCACAATCATAAAGTTGAAATTTACTCTAAAAAAACACAGGATAAATGAACAAGACCTTAATAGATAGAATAGGAAATACTCCGCTGGTAAAATCTATAGCTTTAAACACTAATCCTAATGTGAGTCTTTATTTTAAGCTCGAAGGTAATAATCCTGGTGGCAGTGTTAAAGATAGAGCTGCCCACAACATGATTAAAAGTGCATTAGATGCTAAACAAATCAACAAATCTTCAAAATTAATTGAAGCTACAAGTGGAAATACTGGTATTGCCCTTGCTATGATTGCTGCTATCTACGGATTAGATATAGAACTTGTTATGCCAGAGACAGCAACAAAGGAACGTGTACAAACCATGAAAGCTTATGGTGCTAAAGTAACCTTACATCCTGATGGGATAGAAGGCGCTCGCGATTATGCCATAGACAAGGTTAAAAACGAAGGCTACTTTTCATTTAATCAGTTTGAAAATAATGATAATTGGAAAGCGCATTATAAATCAACTGGTCCAGAAATTTGGCGAGATACTGAAGGTGCTGTGACGCATTTTGTGTCTGCCATGGGAACTACTGGTACAATTATGGGTACTTCAACATATTTAAAGGAACAAAACAAAGGTGTTGAGATTGTTGGTGTGCAACCTACAGACGATTCTAAAATACCTGGTATTAGAAAATGGCCAGAAGCTTATTTACCTAAAATTTTTGATGCTTCTAAA
>JASBSE010000035.1 GCA_030149115.1 Winogradskyella sp.
CTTTTTTATTGATGAGTAATGTTTTATACCCAATGTAAATACTTTTAAAAAAAATAGTTATATAACTTGCTTAATAAAGGGAATAATAAAACTATTGCAAGTGCTATATATAATATGTTATATACTAATCTATAATCGATACTTTCTGAAGTATTTTGTACTACAGTGATTTTCGAAATTTCATCGTGCCAACCTAATTCTCCAAAAAATGAAAATGATTCAAAAGGAATTTTTCTAGAAAATGATCTCACCAATACAGCCTTAAAATTAATATCAATATTCTTTAAAACTGCTAAACTTGTGTTGGTTAAAATTTTTGCAGGAGTTGTTTTTAATATACTTTCAAAACTTATATAATATAACAAGCTTAAAATGGTAAAAATAATAAAGACAGTAAAACGTTCACCAAGTATGGGTACCAGCCAACTTACAAAATCAAGAAATATTTTATAATGCATTAAATAGAACGAAAATATAAGCATACCTATAAATGCATCTAGTACAAAATGTGATAATCGCTGATATCGTTTAGCTCTTGAAATATTAAAATCTCTATAATTAGTTAGGCGAGGGTTTATACTATCCTTTTGCACCACAAACTTATTCCATTCAGTCACTAAAACATAACTGACACATAGAATCATAATGGATTTAATTAATCCTAAAACCCAAAAATGAGGTGTTATATCTACACCAGGATAAAATAGATGTATTATGCTTAGAAGTATTGAAAAAAAGGCAATAAAAAAATATATACTAAAGCAAAATTTCAAAATTCGAATTTCCTTATTCTTTGAAATAAGGTAAATCAAAACTCCAATGGCAAAAATACCGTAAAATATATAATTCAAGTATGATAAACTCACAAAGCTAGTTTCATCTAAATACCATCTGTAATCATATAACTCTGTCCCAAATAGTTCGAAGTTAATTTTATCAAAATTTACTACTTGAGTTATGGTAATAATCCATTCACTAACCTCTAAATCATTAAAATTTATATTATCATATAAAATTGAAATGCCTACTGAAGATAGTATTAAATAAGACGCAATTATTGCTACATTATTTAATACCAATCTATGGAATGATTTTAAGAACAGTTCCATTAAGCCTCATCAACCGTTTTACGAAGTCTAGTTCGTCTATCAAAAGCTTGTAATTGATCTAAAACTTTACTTTCTAAAAAATCAATCACTTTTTCTTCAACCCTTACTTTATTCTTGTATACTTTATTGATATAAGTAATCCCGCCAGGTGACATCACATTAACTTCCACCAATTTACCACCTATAACATCAATGCCTACAAAGTATAGTCCATCTTTAACCAATTTAGGTCCTATTTGTTTACAAAGTGCTTTTTCTGCCTTAGTAAGTGTATGTTTTTGAACGCTTCCACCTGCAGAAACATTGGAACGATGATCATCTGAACCTGGAACACGTTTCATAGCTCCAACAGGTTCGCCATTTAGCATTAAAATCCTTACATCTCCTTGATCAGCACCTTCTATGTAGTCTTGTAGAATAACATAGTTAGAAGTTCCATCAGAATTAGATATATAGAAATCTAAAAGCGAATTAATATTACTCATCGCTGATTTTTCAATCAGAATAACACCAGAGCCACCAAAACCATTGAGTGGTTTAATTATCATCTTATCTGCCTTAGATTCTTTAATCTGTCGGACTAAATACTTTTTATTCTTTGATACATGTGTATTTGGAATGATATTACTGTGTGCATCCCCAAAAGCAGCTGTATATAGCTTGTTATTAGCCTCACGCATTCCTTCTAACGAGTTTATAATGAATACATCATCCTTTACTGAGTCTAAAAAATTAAGCATAATTGGGTCTAAAGGCGGATTTGCTCTAAAGAAGATGGCATCAAACCCAGCAAGAGGAAGCATTTCCTCTCTTAATTTCACCTTATTATAAAAAGACTTTAATGTCGAAGGGACCTTGTCCATTCTACCAACAACATTACAAAAGGCATTTGTAACACTATCTCTAATAGTTAAGTTTGCTGGTGTACACATGGCCACACCATGACCTCTTTTAGAACATTCTTTGATTAAGGCAAGACTAGTGTCATTTTCAGGATCTATTTTATCCCAAGGATACATTATAAAGCAAATATTCATCTATGCTATGGTTTTTGTTGGTTAATGAAGTTTCTAATTTAATAAAATTCTAATTACAAAAACTATTTGACAGCCGCGTAATTGTCATCCCATTCCTTAGGCTTAGGTTCATGAAGTTTGTTTTGTGATTTTGCGACAAGCATAGAAACGGAAGCATCACCAGTAACATTAATTACTGTTCTACACATATCTAAAGGTCTATCTACAGCAAATATCAATGCTAATCCTGCTTCTGGTATTCCTGCATAACCAAGTACACCAACTAACATAACCATTCCTGCACCAGGAACAGCTGCAGAACCAATAGATGCTAATGTAGCAGTAGCTATAATACCTAACTGAGTGCCAAACGTCAAATCAATTCCAAAAGCCTGTGCTATAAACAATGCAGCAACTGCTTGATACAAACTTGTCCCATCCATATTTATAGTAGCTCCAACTGGCAATACGAAACTAGCAACATCTTCGTCTACACCAAGGTGTTCTGTAACCCTTTCCATCGTTACCGGAAGTGTCGCAGCACTACTACTTGTAGAGAATGCCAACAATTGTGCTGGTGAAATTCCGTTTAAGAAAAATTTAGGTGACTTTTTTGTGAATACACGAACAGCTGACACATAAATTATAACCATAATAAGCAAGCCACCAATAACAGAAAGCGCATACATTGCTAGGGCAGCAAATAAATCTGCACTAGGTGATTCTACAACTAAAGCTGCTAATAAAGCAAATACACCATAAGGTGCAGCAAGCATTATAAGATCAACCATTTTTAAAATAACATCATTAACGCCGTCAAAAAAGTCCTTAACAGGTTTTCCTTTTTCTTCTGGGATAAGAATCAATGAAATACCAAAAAATACCGCAAAGAAAATAACTTGAAGCATATTTCTATTATTTCTGAGTGCTTCAAAAATGTTATCAGGAACTAAATCTACAAGTGGCTGAAGCGGTCCTTTGTTTTTTTGCTCCATATTTGCTTCTTTTTTAGCTGCCGCATCAGCTGCATAAGCTTCTACAAGTTCGTTTCTGGTTTCTTCTGTTATGGTCTCACCTGGTTTTACTAAATTAACAACAATTAGTCCTATAGATACAGCAATAACAGTTGTTAAAACATAGGTTATTATTGTCCTAGTTCCCATTTTAGAGAGACTAGAAATGTCTTTGAGGTCTGTAATACCTTTAATTAAAGCAGCTAAAATTAAAGGTATAGCAATCAATTTAAGAGAATTAATAAATATAGTACCAAAAGGTTTTATCCAATCTTTTACAAAATTTGCTCCCCATTCAAAATTAACAATCAAAAGTGCAAAAAGCACTCCTAAAACCATTCCTATAATAATTTTCCAATGTAATGCGAGTTTCTTCATTTTCATTTTTTAGGTTATGTTAATCGATGTATTTTGAAATTAACTTTCGAGATGCTATTAATATAATACCAACAATTATATATACTAAGTCATTATATAATAATTGCTTTTCAACAATATTAGTAGCGTATAAAGCTGAATAACTTTGAACTTGAGACTTAAAATAAAGAAAACCATGGTGTAATACGTTTGGTAAATTATTAAAAATAAGACTTAGGCCAATCACTGCAGCACTAATTTCAAGTATATATTTTCTTTCAATGTTTGAGAAATGAAAAGTTTCTGAGTCGTAACCTCTACCTAAACGAAAGAAATCAACAATAACATCTGTATACCATAGCATAACAAATACCAGCACCAAGAAAAGCAGAATAATTGCAATTAATATTATACCTGAAGATGCCTCTGTACCAAACCAAGGAATAATATTCGCTAAAGCTGGAAATATTCCATTGACAATGACAAGCAAAGCCAATATTTTAATAACTACTTTAAAAAAATCTCTAGGACTCATTTATAATTTTGTTGTTCTGTCTAAAAGAATAAAATCGGCTAAAACCAAAGCAGTCATAGCTTCTACAATAGGCACAGCTCTAGGTACAACACAAGGATCGTGACGTCCTTTACCTTGCATTTCAACAATCTCTCCTTTGCTATTTATAGTCTCTTGTTTTTGTAATGTTGTTGCCACTGGCTTAAAGGCCACTCTAAAGTATATGTCCATACCATTGCTTATACCTCCTTGTATACCACCAGATAAATTAGTTTGTGTTGTGCCATCCTCATTAAACTTGTCGTTATGCTCACTACCTATCATTTTTGCTCCGCAAAAACCACTTCCGTATTCGAAGCCTTTAACTGCGTTAATTGACAGCATAGCTTTACCTAACTCGGCATGAAGTTTATCAAAAACAGGTTCACCCAATCCAGCAGGAACATTTTGTAAAACACAGGTTATGGTTCCGCCAATAGTATCACCCTGTTTCTTTATTTCTTGCACTTTGGCAATCATTTTTTCTGCAGAGGCCTCATCAGGACAACGGATGATATTGGATTCGATTTTACTAAAATCTAAATCCTGATAAGGTTTATCTATAAAAATATCCCCTACCGAAGACGTAAAAGCATTAATCCTAATTGAAGTTAGCATTTGCTTAGCTATAGCACCTGCCACTACTCTACTTGCAGTTTCACGTGCAGAACTTCTTCCTCCTCCTCTATAATCTCTTACACCATATTTCTTGTCATAAGTATAATCAGCATGACTTGGTCGATAAACATCTTTTATATGCGAATAATCCTTAGATTTTTGGTTAGTGTTTTTTATAACAAAACCAATTGGGGTTCCGGTTGTTACTCCTTCAAAAACACCAGACAAAAACTCCACTGTATCTGGTTCTTTACGCTGAGTAACAATTTTAGATTGTCCTGGTTTACGTCGGTTTAATTCGTTTTGAACTGCATCAAAATCTAATTTTAAACCCGAAGGGCATCCATCAATTATTCCTCCAATAGCTACACCATGAGATTCACCAAACGTAGTGAGTTTGAAAAGTTTTCCGAAAGAATTTCCTGCCATTAATTCTTATTTTACGCTAATGTAAACGTATTATTACAGAAACAAAAATCATCATCTGTTTTTTGATGCTCATTATAACTTCAAACCCAAAGGTTTCAACATAACTTTTCTC
The DNA here is from genome assembly GCA_030149115.1 of Winogradskyella sp. Lineage (GTDB taxonomy): Bacteria > Bacteroidota > Bacteroidia > Flavobacteriales > Flavobacteriaceae > Winogradskyella. Next base: position 5,208 of record JASBSE010000035.1, read on the forward strand.
ATAACAATTTAATAACAGTTTGCTCATAGTTAGTTAATTATATCATTACAATCAGTTAATAACAATACATGTAATTTGTACCATTGATTTTTAGCCTTGAATTTAAAGAGAAAAGTAGAAATAGCGGTTATATCTGATGTTCACTTAGGAACGTTTGGCTGTCAGGCTAAACAACTCTTAACCTACTTGAATAGTATTGAGCCAAAGAAGTTAATTCTTAATGGTGATATTGTTGATATCTGGCAATTTAAAAAACGGTACTTTCCAAAATCGCACTTAAGTGTCATTAAAAAAATCATGGACTTTGCAGCAAATGGTACTGAAGTGATTTATATTACTGGTAATCATGATGAAATGCTTAGGAAATTTACAGACACTGAGATTGGTAATATTTCTATAGTAAACAAGCTTGTTTTAGATTTAGATGGAAAAAAAGCTTGGTTTTTTCATGGTGATGTTTTTGATATTTCTATTCAAAATGCAAAATGGTTAGCTAAACTTGGTGGTTGGGGCTACGACCTTTTAATATTATTAAATAGCGTTGTGAATTGGGGATTAGAGAAGCTTGGAAAAGAGCGATATTCCCTTTCTAAACGCATTAAAAATAGTGTTAAAGGTGCAGTGAAATATATAAATGACTTTGAAAAAGTTGCTACGGATCTTGCGATAGAAAATGGTTATGATTATGTGGTTTGCGGACATATACATCAACCAAAAATGCTCATTAAAGAAAATAAGCATGGTAAAACGACGTATCTAAATTCTGGTGATTGGGTAGAAAATTTTACAGCCTTAGAATATCAGTTTAAACGTTGGAAAGTCTATAATTACAACAACGACAAACTTTCACCTTTTTTTGCCGATGAGGAACTAAAGGATATGGATGTAAAAGATCTTATTGCAGCCATTACGATAGTTGAGCAACCTAAAAAGAAAAAATCAAAGTAAGGCTTCTCGGAGAATTGAAACTGGGTGTTTTGCGACTCTTCCTGTTCCATCTTTTATTTGATGTCTACAACTTGTACCATTAGCTGCAATTATAGTATCATTTGACGCCTTTCTTACAGCAGGAAACAATGTTTGCTCGCCAATTTGCATACTTACTTCATAGTTGTCTTTTTCATAGCCAAAACTGCCAGCCATTCCACAGCAGCCACTAGGAATTATGGTGACTTTGTAATTTTCTGGTAAATTAAGAATATCAAAGCTTGATTTTTGATTTGCTAACGCCTTTTGGTAGCAATGGCCGTGAAACTTAATTGTTTTATGATCTTTTGTAAATTGATTTGAAGTAATGTTGCCTATTTCAACTTCCTTTTGAATAAATTCTTCAATGAGAAATGTTTTACTTGCAACAAACCTAGCTGTTTCTTTATCATCAGCTAATTTTAAATACTCATCTTTAAAAGTTAAGATAGCTGAAGGCTCTATACCAATTAAACAAAAGTCATCATTAATTTCACTTTTAAAAAAAGAAACATTTCTATTTGCAATAGCTTTAGCTTCTTCTAAAAAACCTTTAGACAAAAAACTTCTTCCGCTTTCTAAATGTCTTATATCTAAAACATTATAACCTAAGCTAAAAAGTAATACTTTAATATCTAAAACTATGTCAAATTCTAAAGAATTACTAAACTCATCTACAAACAAGTAAACTTCTTTAATTGGGTTTCGTACAAGAAATGATTTTTTTTTAGCCCATTTAGAAAATGATTTAGAAAACAAAGGCAAACTTCTTTTAGGATGAAGATCTAAAGAAGCATTCATAAAACCTCTAACAAATTTGGTTTTAAATAATGTATTCGCCAAACTTGGAAAACGAGATGCCATTCTGTTGTACTTAGTTGCATTGGCATAAAACTTATCTTTAAAAGTTACTCCATTTTCTTTTTGATATTGAAATAAAAATTCAGCTTTTAGACTTGCCACATCCACACTACTTGGACATTCGCTGGCACATGCCTTACAGCTAAGGCATAGGCTAAAAACTTCTTTTAGTTCTTGATGGTTAAATTTATTCTTCTTTTCAGAATTTGTTAAATACTCGCGTAATGCATTAGCTCGTGCTCTTGTGGTATCTTTTTCGTCTCGTGTAGCTCTATAACTTGGGCACATTACACCACCAAACTCAGGTAATTTTCTGCAATCACCAGAGCCATTGCACTTTTCAGTCTCTCGGAGAATACCTTGAGAATGCGAGAAATCTAAAAATGTCTCTATTTGCGGTTCTTCTCTATCAGCCTCGTACCTTAAATTTTCATCCATCGGAAAAGCATCTACAATCTTTCCTGGGTTAAAAATATTATCAACATCAAAAGCTGATTTTATTCGTTTTAATAATTGATAATTTTCTTCTCCAATCATTAAAGGAATAAATTCTGCTCGCACAATACCATCACCATGTTCTCCAGACATTGAGCCTTGATATTTCTTCACTAATTTTGCTACATCTGTGGTTATACTTCTAAACAGTTTTACATCACTAGATTGCTTTAGATTTAAGATTGGTCTTAAATGCAACTCACCAGCACCAGCATGCGCATAATAAATAGCTTTTTGTTTATAACCATTCATTATTTGTGTAAAGTCACTAATATAATTTGCTAAATCTGGAAGCGCAACAGCAGTATCTTCAATACATGCAGCTGACTTTTTATCACCAACCATGTTACCCAATAAACCTAAACCTGCTTTTCTAAGCTCGTTGGCTTTATCAATAGCGTTATCCATTAGAATAACATTAGCATAACTTAAGCCTGTTAATTCTATAGTTTTTATTAGTGCTTCTACTTCTTTTTTGGCTTCATTAATAGTATTTGCTCTAATTTCACACATTAATATAGCTTCAGGATCACCTTTAATAAACTGCCTGTTTGTTTGCTGAACTTTATTATGCTTTGTTAAATCCAATATGGTTTTATCAAGCATTTCACAAGTATACAAGTTGTGATTCATAGTAGATGCAACAGCATCAAGACAACTGTTTATAGTACTAAAATGTGCAGCTACCATTATACTTTCGGTTGGTGGTAGCTCGTCAAGTTGTAAAGTAATTTGAGTTGTAAATGCCAAAGTTCCTTCGCTACCCGAAAGTAGTTTACACATATTAAAAGGTTGCTCCCCTTCAAAAAGTTCGGTATTTATAAGTTCGTCAATAGCATAACCAGTATTTCTACGATGTATTTGTGGCTTTGGAAAGTTATCTTTTATTCGATTTTGAACATCTTCAGGTTTTAATTCTTTATAAACTGCTCTGTAGATATCTCCTTCTAGAGTATTGAGATTGAGTTTATTTTCAAATTCAGACTTAGATACATCAGAAAATTCAACCTCACTTCCATCACTTAAAAGTGTTTTTAAGCTCAGTACTTTATCTCTTGTTACACCATATTGAATGGATGTGGTTCCTGACGAATTATTACCTACCATACCACCAATCATACAACGGTTAGATGTAGAAGTGTTTGGCCCGAAAAATAAACCATAAGGTTTTAAATGATTATTCAATTGATCCCTAACCACACCTGGTTGAACTGTGACAGTTTTTTCAACCTCATTGACGCTTACAATTTTGGTAAAATGCTTAGAAACGTCAACAACAATACCTTTGCCAACTACTTGTCCGGCAAGAGAAGTTCCTGCTGTTCTGGGTATAAGCCCTACTTTATGAGTTTTCGCAAATAAAATAAGTTGCTTAATGTCTTCTACTGTTTTAGGCACAGCAACTGCAGTTGGTATCATTCTATATACAGACGCATCAGTTGCATAAAGCTTTAATATTAAGTCGTCATAATACAATTCGCCTTCAAGATTTGACTTTAGAATTGTAAGATTTTGCTTTAATTTATTCACCGTTTATCCTATATAATATGTTGCTAAAAATTATAATGTTGTCTTAAAACCTATTGTTAATACCCAATTTTAACATAATTTAGACGTTATAAGCATACAACAACTCAACTTATAGTTGGAAATATAAACACTAAAACTTAAAACTTTATGAAAAAATTAATTTTATTATTTGCCGTTTTCGCCACATTTACATTTGCTGCTAGTGCACAAGAAATAGCTGATAATGCAATTGGCCTTAGACTTGGTGACAGTGATGGATTTGGTGCAGAAATATCATATCAGAGAGCACTTGGTGGTAACAACCGTCTCGAAGCTGATTTAGGATGGAGAAGTGGAAATGGTTATGATGGTTTTAAACTTACTGGTTTATACCAATGGGTATGGCAATTAGATGGTAACTTTAATTGGTACGCTGGTGCAGGTGGTGGACTTGGGTCTTACAGTTTTGACAATAACGATTTTGATGATGAAACATTTGTCTTTGTAGCTGGTGATATAGGTATTGAGTATAACTTTGATATTCCGTTATTATTATCTTTAGATTTTAGACCAGAATTAGGTTTTGGTGATTTTAGAGATGACCTAGATTTTGACATTGCCTTAGGAATTAGATATCAGTTCTAATGAGTTAAGATATATCAATTAAAACCACCTTATTTCGAGGTGGTTTTTTATTTACTTTTAATACTATATGAAAGCACTAGCTATTATTGGATTTGGACCTCGTGGACTCTATGCTTTAGAACGTCTTGTTTATCATTTAGCTATAAGAAAACAGAAAGTCAATATTCTAGTTTTTGAGAGTAATAAAGAACTAGGAACAGGCGCTGCTTGGGAAACTGATCAACCAGATAGCAATCTCATAAATATCTCGGAACGTGCTTTGGCTGACTTACCATCAAGACCTAAAACGGTATATGGAAATATAGAAATCCCTCAATTTCCTTCTTATCATCAATGGTGTGAATTCTCTCAAAATGAACTAGAACCAGATACTTTTCCACCGAGAAAAAAAGTGGGTAAATACCTATTGGAACGTGCCAGCTCTATTATTGATATTTTAAAATCTCAATCAGGTTTTAAGCTCATTAAGACATCAATGAAATCAATTGATTTAGAAGACAGCAAACTAATTCTATCATCTGACAATAAAACTTGGAAAGTTGATGATGTGCTTTTAACCATTGGTCATCAATCCACAAAAAACTCTGAACAGCTCTCTGAGTGGATTCAACACTCAAAAGAAAACGATGAGATCAAAGTTTACGAGAACACTTATCCTGTATCTCAATTTGAACTTATAAAGAACCAGACTAACATTTCAATAGGCATAAGAGGTTTTGGATTGTCTATGATAGATATAATGCGTTATCTTACTATAAACGATTTTGGTAATTTCAAAATCACAGATAATAAGACTTTTGAAACCCTATATTACAAAGTGAAAGAGCAACAACTCCAGATTGTGCCTTTTTCCTTAGATGGCTTACCACTTGTTCCAAAACCGCTAAATGAACATATTGATAATTGGTACAAACCAACAGATGAAGAACTGAAATATTTTAAAACTTCAATTACTTCAGCAGCACAAACAAGTGAAGACGTTAATACTATTGACTTTTTGCTAAAACCCATAGCTAAAATTAGTGCTAGAGTTTTTCTTGATTTACGCGACAATGCCGTAAATCATAATTACGACAAAAAGGAGATTGAATCCGTTGTTTTAAATTGGTTACGCAATAAAGACTATCAGCATCCAACACTACAAAACAGCAACCCCAACACTTACAATCTTATTAAGAGTTATATTGAAATTGCTCTAGGTGAAGCTAAAGTCACTTTAGACTATTGTGTTGGTCAAGTTTGGAGACATTGCCAACCGACGCTCTATGATGCTTTTTCTTATGCAAATCTAAAACCTAAAATCATAGAAGATGTGATTTCTCAAGACGAACAAAGTAAACGCTATTCTTATGGACCACCAATAGAAAGTATGCAACAACTATTGGCTTTGGTAGATGCTGGAATTTTAAATTTAGATTTTGTCAATAATCCAGATATTGAACTCGAAGACAATGGTTGGCGACTTACAAATAAGAGTCAAAACAGTAAAGGTGTAAGCATAATGATTAATAGTGTTCTCGATTCTCCAAAACTATTGGAAGTGAATTCACCTTTAGTCACAAAACTTTTACAACACGATTTAATTTCACCAATACATTCTAAACTCGGTATAGAAACAGATGAAAATGCTTACGTTGAAACCGAAAACAAAGAGAATAAAGTCAACATTGCCGTTTTAGGACGTTTAGCTAAAGGCAGTGTTATTGGTGTAGATGCGATTTTGGAATGCTTTGGATCTCGAATTGATAATTGGGCAAAAGCTTATTCTGAAAAGGTATCAGAAAGTTAATCAGGTTGTTTTTCGCTTAAATATTTCCAATAGCGTTTTGGCACATGTCGCGTATGCAACTTCATGTTTTTTCGTGATTCTATATTGGTACTTTTAAAATAATCTTGCCATAACTTTTGAAATTCAAACTCTTCCTCTGAAAAATAATCGCTATCCGTTTTTGAAAAATTGAAACCAGAAGGCAATTCAATATTCATGATTTCAGCATTTTCTAAGTCATAGAAAATACCATAAGTGCGCTTAATATCATAAATCAACCATTTTTGATCTGCATATCGACTTTTAAAATGTTTAATGATAAGCGGCAACACATTAAAATCAGGCTCAATATTGGCAAAATAAATATGATCTTTAGTCAGTTTAAACCTTACAAAAGCTTCCATTCTGTGCTTTTCCCTTCCTACCATTTTTGCAATTTGAGCCATTTGTAAAATAGAAGGATGAGAATAATCTTTATCGCAATTTACATTCGAACTAAGAATGTATCGAATAGCATCTAGCATTATATTTTCAACACCTTCATTTTCACTCAAGAAAGTATAGTACAATTGGTAACTACCGGTTCTGCTTGTTTTGTTTTTGATACCTTTCCAAACACGATTGGCTTTTTCAGTTTCTGTGATAATATTTTCATTATCAGAAAATAATTGCGATTGTACTGAAAACTTATTCTTAATAGTTACATCTTTTAGCTTATACTCGTAAACATGAAAGACTACACACAAAAAGCCGTCAAAAGTTCCGTCATATATTAAAGTTTTTGATTGCATCTATCCAAATAAACTCAATTGATTGCTTAAGGTGGTTCTATATTTACTATTTGAATTTTGTAAAATATAACCTTTAATTTTTTCAGAAGTCAAATCCCGTTTTTCAAATTGATTGCTGTCACAAACTATAAAATATTTTGCTCTATTAAGCGCTACACCAATCTTTTTGAGGTGTTCCCAATTCAATCTTCTAAAGCGCCTTGCATTCAATATTTTGTGAACCGATTGCATGCCCAGACCTGGAATCCTTGCCAACATGCGTTTATCAGCAGTATTGACATCAATAGGAAATTCATGTAAGTTACGTAAAGCCCAACTCAATTTAGGATCAATATCTAAATCTAAATTTTGGTGTTGTTCATTAAGAATTTCACTGACATCAAAACCATAAAATCGCATTAACCAATCGGTTTGATACAACCTATTTTCTCTAAGCATAGGCACCTCACTACCTATTTTGGGCAATCTATCATCATAACTTATTGGCACGTAACCAGAATAGTAAACCCGTTTTAAATTATAGTTTCTATAAAAATGATTTGAGGTTTGCATAATCTGAAAATCATTCTCGCCACTTGCGCCAATAATCATCTGTGTGCTTTGTCCTGCAGGAGCATATTTTGGAGTACTTCGTATAATTTTCTTTTCGGCTTTATACTGAATGATTTCATTTTTAACCTTAGCCATTGGCTTAATGAAATCCTCTCGATTCTTATCTGGCGCTAACTTTTTAAGGCCTGATTCTGTTGGAATTTCAATATTCACACTCAACCGATCTGCGTACAAACCAGCTTCTCGCATTAATTCATCAGATGCTCCTGGAATAGATTTTAAATGAATGTAGCCATTAAAATTTTCCTCTTTTCGTAGTTTCTTCGCCACAGCTACCAAACGCTCCATTGTATAATCGGCATTTTTGAAAATACCCGAACTCAAAAACAAACCTTCGATATAGTTTCTACGATAAAAATTAATAGTTAAATCCACCACTTCCTGAACCTTAAAGGCAGCACGCTTTATATCATTACTTTTTCTGGTGACACAATAAGCACAATCAAAAATGCAGTGGTTAGTTAGTAAAATTTTCAATAAAGACACACATCTGCCATCCTCAGTATACGAATGACAAATTCCCATACCAGAAGAATCACCCAATCCTTTATTGGTATTGCTTCTTTTACTTCCACTTGAAGAACATGAAACATCATACTTAGCAGCATCGGCTAAGATTTTAAGTTTTTCCTGTATACGCTGAAATGACAATTTGTGAGTGTTTTATTTATTGAATTTCTACAAATTCAAAAATACCACTAATTGTAGTTAAATATTGCTAATATCTGTAGCAATTAAATGTTAAAGTAAATCATAAAAATTGGTATAAAACCTTACAAATACTTATATTCTTTTTATGACTATGAGTAAAAAAAAATTAATCATTCTTTTACTTTTCTCCACCATCTTTATAATAGCTAGGATAAATTTTATGACTGAACAAGAACACCATATTATACCAAACGAAATAAAAAATGAAGTTAATAAAGCTTTAGAATACTATCCACAATTGGATAGTACTTACATAGAATTTAAGTTCAAGAAAAATATAAAAAAATCAACGATGCAGGCTAGGCCTACTTTTGATAGCTTTTTTAGAAGTAGAGAGAACAGACGCTATGTGATTTTAATAAGCGAAAAGTTTAAAATATCCGACAAGGAATTTAGAACTGTTGATATGCCTTCAGATATATTTGTGGGTTGGATAGGTCATGAGTTAGGTCATATTTTAGATTACCAAAACCGAAGCAACCTTAATTTGGTATGGTTTGGAATCAATTACTTATGCTCTCAAAATCATATTGTTGAAGCCGAAAGAGCTGCAGATTCTTTTGCGGTAAACCAAGGTATGGAATCGTATATTCTGAAAACGAAAGATTTCATTTTGAATAATGCCGATATTACTCAAACTTATAAAGACAGAATAAAAAGGTATTACTTGTCTCCTGAAGAAATTATGGAATTAGTGAAAGAACGAGAAGATTTGCTTCAAGCTAATTAATTATTAACAAAGTCTTCCCAATCCTTGAATTTATCTTCATTCATTACGCGTTCCATTTTTACTTGCCCACCTTTCTTTTTGTTATGTGCGTTCCAGTCGTAAAAAACTTCTGCTGAAATGACTTTTACCTTTACTCCTTTTAAAGCCTTACTTCTTGCTACTTTGTAATTTTTATTCGCGTTTTTTAGTGATTCATCAAGAGCATTAGCTATAGCTTCTTCATTAGGGTTTTCAATTTCTGAACCTAAATACCAATAATGATAAAATTCGCCATCGTCTTTACTTCGTTTTGCGCAAATAGTATATTCAGGAATTTTAGTATTAAACTGCTCTTCCAGCTCTCGCATGGCTGCATCCATTTTATTTACGGACAGTTGCGAACCAACAGTGTTTAAAAAGAATTTAGTTCGTCCCGTTATTTTGATTTCAGCACGTTCAATATCTGTGAATTCAATGGTATCACCAATAAGATATCTCCAAGCTCCACTAACTGTGCTTATAATTAATGCATAATCTTGACCAGTTTCAACCTCTTCTAAAGTCAATGAAGGCGCATTATCAGTTAGTGAGCCGTCTTCATTAATATATTCAGGTTTAAAAGGGACAAATTCAAAATATATCCCGTTATCCAGAACCAGTTTCATTGCCAGAGTACCGGGTCTTGATTGAAAAGCCAGGAAACCTTCCGAAGCCAGGTAAGTATCGATCACAGTAATTGGCCGGGCCAGTAATTTTTCAAAGGTCTTCTCATAAGGTTCAAAAGCGACGCCGCCTGAAGAGTACACATGAAGATTAGGCCAGATCTCGTGAATGTTTTTTAGATCGTGGTATTCCAGGATCTTTTTGATCATGAGCTCGGTCCAGGAAGGTATCCCCGTGATCGCACCAATATCCCAGTTGGGAGCCTGCTTGGCGATCTCCAGAACACGTTTATCCCAGTCATCGATCTCAGCTATCTCCACTCCGGGTTTATAAAAGTTCCGGAACCAGAAAGGAATATTGCTGGC
>JASBSE010000046.1 GCA_030149115.1 Winogradskyella sp.
AGAATCTAGCTCAACAAGCTATTCTAGCTTAATCCTTGATGGTAGTATTACAGGCTCTGTAAGCTATAAGCGTTATGTAAATGCCTATACCAATGATGCCGTGAACAATGATAACGACTTAATATCTGCACCTGTTACAGGGCAAGATTTTGGAAGTTTTGACAGTGCAAATACTAATTTATTTGCATCTGGTTCTGTAAGAGCTTTTGCTCCTTTTAATAACAATACTGATGTTTATGAAAATTATGATGCCACAACAAATGTAGCAACAACATTAGATGCCGCTACAGGATACAGAGCTGCTACTACTGATGGAGCAACTTTAACCTTTACCGGAACCGTAAACACTGGTGATGTACTTAAGGATATAACTATAGGTACAGGTGCTTCGTATGCTGAATGGAACTTGATAGGAAATCCTTATCCGTCTTACATTGATACAGAAGCATTCTTAACCCATGTTGTAAGCACTGAAACTACTGGAGAACGAAATATTGATTTATTAGACGCTTTATCTGGTATTTATGGTTATGATGGTGATGCCTCTGATGGTTGGGATATTATTACGCTAGCTAATGCTAATGGGCATTACTTAGCACCAGGACAAGGCTTCTTTGTTGCTGCAAGTGGTGATGGCACTCTAATTGCTGACCATGATATTGAATTTACGGCAGCTATGAGAACGACAGGTACTTCTGATGATTTTATTGCCGGAAGAAATAACAACCCTTTAACTTTTATTGAATTAAAAGCCTTTACTGCTAATAATGATTACAGTACAGAATTCTATTTTGATGCTGATGCTAGCCAAGGCCTCGACCCTGGTTACGATGCTGTAATTTGGGGTGGTTCTGCACCAAGTTTTGCACTTTACTCACATCTCGTTCAAGATAATACAGGACTTCCTATTGCTTTACAAGCATTAAGTGATACAGACTATAATAATGTTATTATTCCACTGGGTGTAAATGCCAATATGAGTGAGCAGTTAACATTTAATATTGTTGAAAATACGTTACCAGCTTCTATTGAAGTGTATTTGGATGACACCTTAACGAGCACATCTACATTATTAAATACTTCGGATTATGTATTGACTCCAACAGAAGATTTAAATGGTACTGGACGTTTTTATTTAAGATTCTCTAATAGTGCTTTATCCATTACAGATTCTGATTATGATGGAGTTTCTATTTATGCAAATCAAAATAACAAAACCATTACTATTGCCGGGCAGTTAACCGAAGGCACTTCTGCTACGATTTATGATATACAAGGGCGCTTAATTGCTTCTAAAGCACTTGCCTCTAACACCACATTACAGACTATTGATGTTAGTCATGTGAACACAGGTATATATATCGTAAAACTTGCTAATGGTAATACCGTTAAGACTGAAAAAGTGATTTTAAAATAATACAACCCAAGACTATTAACGTAAACATTTAGAATTTGTAAGGTTTTTTAACTTTATTTTATATATTAGATAAATAATTGATTAAAAAACCTTGCATATATCAGTTAAGCAGAAAATTAAGTTTTAGAATAAACCTATTTATATTTTAAAGTTTTACATAAATTATTTTATTATTTTTGAATTAAACCCTCGTCATGAAGAAAGACAACCATACAGACAAAATCACTCGTAAAGACGCCATTAAAAAAATGGGGAAGTATGCGGCATTAACCGCTGTAGGAACTTTTGTGATTTTAAATCCCCTTAAAGCACAGGCATCTTCTTTACCACCAGACCCAGGAGGAAATCCTCTTATATAAGGTTAATCTTAAATCGCTTTGAATAACAACTTAGCACCGACATACCAACGGTTGTTTGGTTCTTATTGGGTACTTTGGTATAAAACATCTAATAGTTATAGTATTGTAGATGATAATTTTAAACATCTTCTATACGACTACTTAGAATGTGCTTCGTTTGATGCATTCAAATCTATAGTAGCGCGTATTGATTCAAGTTTAGATGCTGATACAATTGCTAAAAACTTACAATCCTATTTAGAACAATGTAATGCAGAGCATGGTTCTGATGAATTACTTAGTACAGACTTTATAGTTTCTAAACGTAAGATTTCAAAGCAGTACATTTTTAAGGATAAAGCATTTCAAGTTAATTTCGACTCTGATTTAGTAAAAAAAACCATTCATCCCAGTATTGCACATTTAGAAACAGAAAACAACGTTTCTCCAAGTGTTATTTTCGACATTTATATAGAAAGCGATCAACTTTGCTTATTTAAAAATGAAGTACTGGTAAGAATAGTACCTAAGCAAAATTACCACTTCATACAAGGTAAGTTTGCCATGGAACTTCTTTCTTTTATTCACGATAACGAAGAATCGGATTGGCTGGGCACTTTTCATGGTTCAACCATATCGGATGGCGAAAACTCAATTTTATTCGTTGGTGCATC
>JASBSE010000057.1 GCA_030149115.1 Winogradskyella sp.
TCTTTTGAATTAAATGTTGTACAAGTACCAGATGTTAATCCTTCAGTACCTTTAATTGGTTGTGATACAGATTATGATGGGTTTACTGAGTTTGATTTAACCAATGCCGAATTTGACATTTTAGATGTAAGACAAGACGATATAGAAATCACTTATTTTGAAAACTATGAGGATGCTGAAGCCGATAGCAACAGTATTTCAAACCCTGAAACTTACACCAACACAAGTAATCCTCAAACGGTGTATATAAAAATAAACAATACAATCTCTAACTGTTACGTCTTAGTTCCTATTGACTTGAGTGTAAATATGCCTCCTGTTATTAATGATTTTCAATCTTATGATATTTGCGAAAATGCAAATAATAGTTTCGACTTAACTGAGATTGATGAAGTTATTATGGATGAAAGTTTTAATGTAATATTCAGTTACTATACTAACGAAACTGATGCTTACGCAAACGAAAATGCACTAAATACAGATTACACATATTTAACCAATAACGACACACTTTATGCTCGAGCAGAATTCAGCACAACGCATTGTTTTACTGTGTATGAATTTAACCTTGCAGTAAACCCACTTCCTATTGCCAATCAACCAACCGATTTAGAAGCTTGTGATGATGATTATGATGGATTGTTGGATTTTGATTTAACACAACAAAATGCTGAAATACTAGGTACACAAAACCCTTCTAATTTCACAATAACCTACCACAATTCTGAGGATGATGCTAACACTAATTTATCTCTTCTAGATGTGGACTATATAGCTTTTGATTCTGAAATTATATATGCTAGAGTTGAAAATAATGCAACTGGTTGCTACGCTGTAACACAGTTTTCAGTTATTATTCATCCATTACCTGTTATAGATATTGAAGATCAGGTTATTTGTTTAGATAATTTACCATTAATTGTTTCTGCAAACACCAACAACCCTACAGATCAATATATTTGGTCTACTGGTGAAACTACACCTGAAATTACAATACCTGAAATTGGAACCTATTGGGTTACTGTTACGACACAGTTTGGTTGTGAAAACACAAGAGTATTCAGTGTGGCAGAATCTGAAGCTGCAACTATAGAAGCCACAGAGGTTATAGACTTTTCAGACCCAAATAACATCACAGTAACTATTAGTGGTATTGGAAATTATCTTTATCAACTAGATGATGGTGAGCCACAAGAATCAAACTTTTTTGATAACGTAGGCATGGGTTACCACACAGTAACTATAATCGATTTAAATGGTTGCTCTGAAGTAACGAGAGAGGTATTAGTAATAGATATTCCAAAGCACATGTCTCCTAATGGTGATGGCCATTATGATACTTGGCATATTGTTGGTGTAGAAACACTTCCAGGAACTATCATTCATATTTTTGATCGTTATGGTAAGCACCTAGCAACTTTAAGGCACGACAGTTCTGGTTGGGATGGAACTTTAAATGGACTAAACCTACCTGCAAGCGATTACTGGTTTGTTGCTAACGTAGCAAGAGGCAATCAGTCATTTGAAGTTAAAGGTCACTTTGCTATTCGTCGCTAAATAGTTAATCAATACTAAAGAAAGCATAAGATTTTTCCTATCTTTGATTATAAGAGACTTATAATAAGTCTCTTATAATTAGCTATGAAAAGGAATAGAACACATACTCTTCTCCTCTTTTTGTTGTTTGTAAACTTTTTGTTTTCACAACAGATTATTACAGACAACACGCTAAATCCGCAACAACTTATCCAAAATTTAGTAGGTGACAATTGTGCTACTGTAAACAACATTTCATCACCTTACAATGGTGGTGTGAACAACATCATAAGCTACGGAAATTTTAACAGAGGGACTTCTAGTTTTCCTTTAGAGAGCGGTATCGTTTTATCTACAGGAAGTATAACTAATGCAGGCAACTCAGTTATAACCAACAATCTTAGTGATGGTAATATCAATTGGGAAACCGATCCTGATGTGTTGAATGCTCTTGGTATAGATCAAACTTTAAATGCC
>JASBSE010000058.1 GCA_030149115.1 Winogradskyella sp.
AATTTAATCGCTCAAAATGTAGATGTTAATCACAGAGGTAGTAATGACATAATCGTAAATCCGCAAGCATCACTCACAGGAATATTACGAGGAACAGGAAATATTATTTCAGTAAACGTGCCACCAATTGTAGATGTAGAACGTATTTATACTGGGCAGTTGTTTTTTGAGTAGTGTTAAATTCCTTCCCTTCGGAAGGCTAGGATGGGCTCTTCTTAACTCGTCAATTCCCTAAACAAACTCTCTAAACTTGCATTTTTTTGGTTAAGCTGAAGAATTTTCAATTCGTTATCATGGGCAAAATCAAAAACATGAGAGCGCATATCTTCTTTGGTAGAAAAGGTGATTTCGTAAATAAAATCGTGCACATTTTTTACATTATTTACTTTAGGTAAACGTTGTAGAAAGGCATCTTCAACACGATAGTCAAACTCAACTATAATCACCTGTTCTTGCCCTTCTCTTAAATCTTTAAGGTACTTATCAGCAACAACTTCGCCTTTGTTTATAATTATAACACGATCGCACATGGCTTCAACCTCTTGCATAATATGAGTTGATAAAAACACCGTTTTTTCTTTACCAATGTTTTTAATGAGGTTTCTAATATCTACTAGCTGGTTAGGATCCAAACCAGTTGTTGGTTCGTCTAAAATTAGGACTTCAGGATTGTGTAATAAGGCATTAGCTAAACCAACACGCTGTCTGTAACCTTTAGAAAGTTGCCCTATTTTTTTATGAGCTTCTGGAGTCAGTCCAGTCAGCTCAATGACTTCGTCTATTCTAGATTTTGGAGTACCATAAACATTAGCATTAAAGTTGAGATACTCTTTTACATAAAGATCTGTGTAAAGTGGATTGTGTTCTGGCAAGTAACCTACACTTTTTTGAACCCCTTTTTTATCTTGAGAAACATCAAAGCCATTCACTTTAGCAGAACCTTCTGAAGCTTCAATATATGTGGTGAGAATCTTCATCATTGTAGATTTTCCAGCGCCATTTGGGCCTAAAAAACCAACAATCTCAGCATCGTTCACTTTAAACGAAACATCGTTTAGTGCTTTTTGATCTTTATATAATTTTGAAATGTTATTTACTTCAATAGACATAATCCTGAATATTTAATCAAAAATAGTTAATATCTTAAAGGACACATTATTTATTATAAAATCTTTAAAACTTTAGACCTAATTCAAAAAAGAATGACTAACAATTTTGATTTGTAAAAATATTAATTACATTAGCCACAGAATATTATGATACATATCTCTAAAACATATTATAACTGGTTTTATTTCTTTTTTAACAAAA
>JASBSE010000083.1 GCA_030149115.1 Winogradskyella sp.
TATTTACCTCATCTTGTATTAAATAGCAAGTTAGTTAACTTACCTCTTACGTTTAATTTCAGTAATGATTATGTTTTTTATAATCCACTTACAAACAACTATTTCATAGCTCCTAATGCCTTTGATAAATCGTTGCCTAAAGATGCTATTATTCCTCATAAACCACTTTTACAAGGCGAGAAAAATATTCTTTTAATAAAAGGAAATGAAACCTTACTTATTAAAGATGGCTTAAATTATAAAAGGAATGACATATCCAATAATTGGAGATACAAGAAATATTTTAACCACATCTTAATTAATAATGAACAAGAGATGTTTTTTGCTGAAAATGCAATGCTCAAAACATCAAGTGAAACTAGGGCATTTCCGGTAGTTTCCATGACATCGAAAGGTAATGAAATATGGTATGTGCCTTCAAAAGACAAAAAAAAGATTACACTTTATGAAAAAGGTAAAGAAATAAATGGTTTCAAGGTATTTGGATTTACAGAAGGTACTCAAGATTATGTGTTAGGTTTTAACAACACACCGTCTTATGTTTTAAGTAATTATAATTTAAGTAAACCAGAAAACTTTAACAGAGGCAGATATTTTAATTCTTCAGTTGATACCATTGGAAAAGAAAACAGTTCAAACCAGTCAGAAAATAATGTAGAAGACACTTCTTGTACATCAGGAAATTGTACTGATGGTTACGGAACGTATGCCTTTAAAAGTGGGGCTAAAGTAGAAGGCTTTTTTAAGAATGGTAAGCTTCATGGTTACGCACAGTTTGTTTACGCTAATGGAGATACTTATAATGGCAATTATTATGAAGGTCAACGCAACGGTTACGGCATTTATTACTGGAAACAAAGCAACTTACACTATTATGGTCATTGGAAAGATACAAAGCAACATGGCTATGGCTATTTTGTAAAAAACGGAGAAACCGTTGAAGCAGGTATTTACACAGACAGTCAATTAACAACCAATTTGTTTGCCGACTATTTAAGCCAAAAAACCAATGGAAACTGCTTAGGTGATTGTGCAAATGGCTATGGATCTATAACATACAATCAAGGCGATGTTTACGAAGGGTTTTTTAAAAACGGACAGCCATATAAAGCAGGTAGTTACATGTGGACTGATGGGAAAAGTTATATGGGAGATTGGGACGATAAGGGTAAAATAAACTATACAGGGCAATTTTTTACTGATACGTTTGTCTATAAGGGTGCATTTGCTCACAATGGTTACATCACAGGCTTAGGAGTTAAACTAGATAAAAAGACAAATATTAAAACCTACGGTGAATTTGAAGCGGGTAAATTGATTGTAGATTATGCAAAAAGTGCCAAACCGAAGGACAACACTACAGCGCCTTCAAAAATAGTTGAGGATGCTTTGCAAAGTTTAGCAAAATTATATGTTAGCACTTACAAGGTGGACAATGCAAATTTTAAACCAATGGTTATTAAGGATCATAATAATATGATAGCAAAACAGCCAGTGGACAGAGTAAATCAAAGTCATGCTAATTTTATAAGACGGCTGTTTCTCTTAGATAAGCAAGTAGCTTATCGATATCTTCTTTATTTACCTAACCCTTACGCCAGAAAAAATACGTCTAAAATTATCGAACTTTTAAGTAATGAGGAGCGTACCTATTTTGTTAATGAATCTAAAAGAATTACGAGCCAGTACAAACTCAAAAAAGAATATGAGCCTAAAAACTAAACCATGAGTTTTAGGCATTTTGTTATGCTTTATTAATGTAAATGTACAACAGCTTCCTTTCATTAGTTCTTAAAAATATGGCTTTTACAATCTATTATTTTAAAGATGTGTTAGGTGTTATAAAATTGTTTTAATACATCTTCTTTTGAATTAAAAACTATACAAATGACAAATCAAAGTTCATATGAAATAAAGCCATTATCGCTAGAGGATAAAAAGAAGCTTAAGAGGCAATACTTGTTTTTTATAGCGTTTGGTGTTTTTCTAGGTGCTATTTTTTTCTTCATTTTTAAACTGGTATTACCGAATGGTGAAATGGGAATGGTTCCTGTTTTTGTTTTTACTGCTATTGCGTTCATTTTTGCGGCAGTTATTTCTTACTTTTTTTGGAGTACTTATACCGATTTAAAAAAAGGTGTAAAGTACTGTTATACGGGTTTTGTAACCGATAAGCGCATAAATAAACACACCACATCTTCTGTTCGGCATAGTAGTAGAGGAGGTTCTAGCGGCTATGGTTCTTCTCGTAAA
>JASBSE010000084.1 GCA_030149115.1 Winogradskyella sp.
ATATCATAATATCCGTTTTTGTAGAGTCGTTCAGTTTAAAACCGTATTCTACCACCAAAATATTAGGAAAGCTAACACCAGTTAAGCTTTTCTATTTTATAATTTTTACGTCTAAAAATAATGCATAAACACCACCATCAATTTCATCTTTATCAGTACCAAAAACAATACTCTGTTCTGGGTTTTTGTGATTAATCCAAATAGCAGGATCGTCACTATCGTGTGGTAATTTTTCGGATTTTAGTGTTGGTGCAATTTCTGGTAATCCGTTTCCGCAAGAAAAAACTACAGCAGAAATAACACCTAGTATTAAGGTCTTCTTCATCATTTTACTTTTTGAATAAATCATATTTTAATCCGAATGTTAAACGCATATCGTAGTATTCCATTTGCATTGTTCTGCTACTCACACCTTGGTAATAACGTAACGGTTGGTTGGTAATGTTATTAAGGTTTAAGTAAAGGCTTAAGTTGTTATTTAAAGCCACGTTTGCATTGAAATCTAAGAAGAATTGCTCGTCGTAATAACGGTCTTCAAACGCATTTCCACCAATTTCATCGATATAAGCATCAGAATAATTAGCCGATAAACGTAAGCTGAATTTTTTACCAGCATAACCTAATGAACCATTGAACATGTTTGGCGATGTTTGTGGTAAGTCTAAATCTGTACGCTCTTCACCATCTTCGTTACGGATACCATCTGCACTAGAGGTTAAATACGTATAGTTAAGATAAATACTGAAATTCTTAGCAAAACCAGGTAAGAAATCTAAACGACGTTGAAAAGATACTTCTGCACCAAATACTGAAGCGTCATCACCATTTAAAGGTTGGTACACTTCGTAACCGTTTTCATCTTCAGATTGAAACACATAAGTAAAGTCAGATATACTTTTGTAGAATAAACCTCCAGAAACTATACCAACAGATTTAAAGTAGTGCTCTGCCATAAAGTCGAAGTTCATAGACGTTGTTGGGTCTAATTCTGAGTTTCCTAAGAAAATTTCTTCATCTTCGTTATTGATTTCTCTGTATGGTACTAAATCTACATAGTTTGGTCTTGCTAAAGTGTTAGTCCAAGCAAAACGTAAAACGGTATTATCCGTTACATCATATTTAAAATGAACGCCTGGTAAGATGTTGGTGTATGAGTTTTCGTCTTTAACTTCAGCAATACCATCAACATCACCATCTTCGTTAAAAACAAGCTCGTTACCTGTACTTTCAATAGAAGTATGCTCTAATCTCACACCTGCCAAAACACTTAACTTGTCTGTGATGTTTTGGTTAAGCATAGCGTAACCTGCATATACGTTTTCGTTAACATCGAAGTTAGCAGTAGCATATTCTTCTGGTAAATCTTCACCTTCAAAAAGGTTAGTGTCGTTAAGATTTAAGCCACCCAAAAATTCTGGACTAGCAAATGTGCCGATTTGGTATTGGTTGCCAGCTAAGAAGTCTGTATCAGAATAGCTTCTTGTAGGAACCATACCTAAGAATTCTAAAGCGCCAGTTTCATCACTATATTCTATAAAACCGTTTGCTCTGTTTTTATTTTTTAATCTTGTTTTAGCACCAAACTTTAA
>JASBSE010000085.1 GCA_030149115.1 Winogradskyella sp.
TTAGTGTTGGAGCTAAAATTAAATTTTAAAAAATAGAAATATGAAAAGAATAGTTTATGTATTAGCCTTATTAGTAGGCGTTATCTTTACAGGATGTGATCCTTTAGAAGATATAAACAATGACATTGACTCTATTGATGATCCTGTAATAGCAGAAGTAGAGTACACTCTTACTGCAGATGATTATGCGGAATTAGATCTTACATTTGGTAGTTTTAGTTCAGATGAAGATGCAAGAACAATGCTCCCAGATTTTTTAGCAGGTAAGTATCCTTATTTTGGTGAAGGTTCTTCAGCTGTGGTTACTTATGATTTGTACGTAGGAAATGCAGAGGGTGTTAGCGACTTCACAGGTGCTGATATTTATGAATTTACTAATTCAGATTATGCGACAGCAGGGAGTGATGCATTTGGATTCTATCCGGATGTGAATGCAACGAATCAAATACCAGCAATTCTTGATATGCAAGTTGCAAGTCCAGTAGAAGGACAAATGGTCTTAGCTAAATATGATCAATATACTGAAGAACCAGAAGTTGGTTTAGCAGATTTAGTATCTTATAACTTCGCTGGAAGTTTAGAAGGATGGACCGTTGCTGAAGAATTTGGTGGTGATGACGTTTGGACTTCTCAATCGGGTTACGTTCAAGGTAATAGTTATTTTGGTGGTCAAGTTGCCAATACAGAGTGGTTAGTATCTCCAACAATAGATTTAACAGGTGAGTCTGATCTTAAATTTCAAATAACTCAAGAGTTAGACTATGCTGGTGATGCATCTTTATTAAAGATATTTGTATCTACAGATTATTCAGGTGATGTTTTAACTGCTACATGGGACGAAATTATCTTAGCAAACCCAGCAACAGGTGATATGGCATCTTCAGAAGATTATGATTTTTCTGCTTATGACGGACAAATTATTAATGTTGCTTTTAGATATGAATCTACAGATTCAGATGCTGCTAGATGGAGGATTGAAAGTGTAAAAATTAAAACACTAGGAGCAACAGGTGATACTAACTCTAAAGGAGAATACTTTATGTATTCAGGTGGCTCTTGGGAGGCTGTAGAAGGTGTTTATTACTTAAGCTCAGATGATTTTGATTCTATGGGTGAAGGTTCAGGTCAGCCAGGTCAGTACAATAACTTCGGTAGCTCTGTACCACCAGCTAATTACTTACCAACATTCTTACAGTTGACATTCCCATATGCTCAAGAAGAGGAAGAATTGTTTGTTATATATGATTATTATTCTAGTTCTAGTGGAGCACAAATAAGAGGTAACTTATATACTTTTACAGAAGGTATGTGGGTAGGTCACGAATCAGTTATTGAAACTTCATTACAATTTGGTTTCGAAAATGGTGTATGGGTTCCAGATAATACAATTAGATATACTTTAACAGGATCTGATTATTCAGCGATCGTTGCTGCATTGAGCGATACTTATCCTAATGCAACTGGTAGTATGGATAGCTATGGCAATATGGATAGAAGAGTTGGGAATCCTGCTGAATGGACTGACCCTATGGTGTTAGAAGCTCTTAATGTAGTGCTTGATAATATTGACCCTAATGCTGCAGAAGAACAAAAATATGTTGTTACTGTAGATATTTATAATGGTGGAAATACTACAGAAGATTTCGCTGTTATAAAAATGGGAGGTGAATGGGTTTACCAATAGTAAGCATTCGTAATCTCACTAATAAAAAAAGCAGCCAATTGGCTGCTTTTTTTATATCTAACCTTTTAGGTTAATTTTCTTTCCATTTTATAGATTCCATTAAGCGCTTAATATCTTTCTTTAGATACTCTGATGCTGGATAAATAGAATCATAATTTGGTTTCGCATAAAAGTACAAGGAACCACTTAGAAAATGTGTGGTGCTATCTGTGACATAAAACTGAGATTGAGAAGCTGCATCTCCACCTACTTCGTATAACATGCCGTAGACTTTTTCTTTAGGGTTTTCAAAAGGTTTGTATGTTATCTCATCAGCTTTCATAGTGTGCTTTTGTGTAAGATTTTGGGCATCTTTTAATAAGCTGTCTAAATTGCCTTCATTAACTTTTTTGTAACTCAGGTAAATTGTAGCTTTCAAAGAAGGATATTTTACATTCAGGCCCTTGACATTACCATAGGTTTTAGCAGTAGAAGCGGAAGCAGATAGAGCGTTTTTATCAAAAGTGAAAGGTAATGAAGATTCCACTTTTTTATATTCAGCTTCCGGATATTCTAAGCGCAAATATGCTTTGGGTTTAGGTATTGGGTCATTGCCACAACCTAACATAAAAAGACTTATTATTGGTAATACTATGCGTTTCATACAATTTCCTGCGAAAGCAGGAATCTTTTAAAATTTATACTACAATGTTCTATCTCAAAAGCGTGAGCTTAATTTGTTTTATACGTTTGCGCTCTAAGGCTTCAATAGTAAAAACGTAATTTTTGAAATTTATTTTACTTCCAACTCTAGGAAAGCCTCCAGAAATTTCTAAAACAAAACCAGCAAGTGTTTCGGCTTCACCTTTTCTGCTTTCAAAATCTTCAGCTTCATTGTCTTCCAAATCAATGATTTTGTATACATCTTTAAGAGGTGTTTTGCCTTCAAAACTGTAATTGTTATCATCGAGCTTTGTAAACACCAAGTCCTCATCATCATATTCATCACTAATATCACCAACGATTTCTTCAATAATATCTTCAAGAGAGACTAAACCAGAAGTGCCACCATACTCATCAACGACTACAGCTAAGTGTACTTTTTTAGTTTGAAACTCTACCATTAAATCATCTAATTTTTTGTTTTCAGGCACAAAAAATGGCTCTCTTAGTAAAGTAGTCCACTTAAATTTTTTCTTATTAAGATGCGGTAAAAGATCTTTTACGTAAAGAACACCTTTAACATCGTCTATACTTTCTTCGTAAACAGGAATTCTTGAATACCCATTTTCTACAATTTCTTGTATGATTGTTTCAAAAGGTGTGTCAATATTAATGGCAAACAAGTCCATCCTAGGACGCATTACTTGTTTGGTGTCTGTATTACCAAAAGATACAATACCCTGTAATAATTTTTGCTCTTCTTGTGTAGTATCTTCGTTGTTGGTGAGCTCTAAAGCTTGTGATAATTGGTCTACACTAAGATTAGAACGCTGTTTTCCAAATCTTTCTTGAATTTTGAGCGTAGTATAGCGCATAGGAAGACTTATTGGTGAAAATATAACATCTAACACCTTTAAAGGTCTTGCCATAAACGAGGCAAATTTTACGCTGTTTCTGCTCGCATAAATCTTAGGAATAATTTCTCCAAATAATAAAATGAGAAAAGTAGCAGAGACTACCTCTAGTAAAAACCGCATTATTGTATTGGTAACATCTTTAAAAAGCGTTTCGCCTATAAATGCAAACAGTAACACAATGGCAATATTTATAAAGTTATTAGCAACAAGAATAGTTGCTAGAAGCTTTTTTGGGCGTTCAAGTAATGATGCAATAATTTGCATGCCAGAAGAATTTTCTTCAATACCTTTATCAATATTCGATTTTGTTAATGAAAAAAGTGCTACTTCAGCTCCCGAAATAAGAGCAGAACATGCTAATAATATAACAAGTAGAATAATACTAGTTATAAAAGACGTATTGGTGGCTATTAAATTTGAAAGTAAAACCGAGGGTTCTGGATCCAAAATAAAACTAATTTAATTAAAATGGTAAATCGTCATCCTCTTCTGGCGTAACACTATTTTGTACAGGTTGCTGAGGTTGAGATTGTTGTTGTGCACCAGATGGCTGTGCTTGTTGCTGTTCGTTTTTGTTGGTTAAAAAGGTGAAATCAGTACATTGAATCTCTGTAGAATAACGCTCCATACCTTTATCATCAGTCCATTTTCTGGTTTTAATTCGTCCTTCAATATATACTTTATCTCCTTTAGTAAGGTATTTTTCACAGATTTCAGCAGCTTTATTTCTTACCACTATATTGTGCCATTCGGTATTAGTAACACGCTCATTAGTGGTTTTGTTAGTATAGGTTTCGTTTGTTGCTAACGGAAAACGACCAACGCAGTTTTTATCATCGAAATAATGCATTTTTACTTCATCTCCTAAATGCCCAATCAGCATTACTTTATTCAATGTTCCTGACATATTATGTATTGTTTTAGCTTACAAAGTTACTTAATTTGTAATCACACATTTAAAATTAAGAAAAAAATGTGATTCTTATAAATCATTCAAATTAAAAGCGTCGATAAAGGAACTAATTAATACTGGGACAGGGTATTTTTTAATCTCTTTAATAGCAATACTATTTTTAGGTAACTCTTTTGTTTCAATAATCCAGAATTTAGTGTAAAGATGTTGGTGTGATAATTTATGAACTTTATCTTCGATATTATATAAAGAATAGTCGAATTTTAGATTGTTTAAAACAGAATCTTCTGTATTGAGTAAATGGAATTCTTCTGAGGATAGACTTTTATAAGATTCTATTAAAGGAAACTGATATAGATTTTGCCAAATACCTTTTGAAGTTCTTTTTTCTAAAAGAGTATTCTTGTTGTCATCAATACATACTAAGAAATTAAAAAATCGGGTTTTCACTTTTGTTTTCTTCAACTTTACGGGTAAAAACTCAATCATATCCTTTTGAAGCGCAATACAACTCTCATTTAATGGACAAAGAACGCAGTCTGGATTTTTAGGTTTACATTGTGTAGCACCAAATTCCATAATAGCTTGATTAAAGGTTGCAGGCTGTTTTTTGTCAATAAGATTAGAAGCTAATTTTTTAAACTCTTTAATACCATCGGTAGAGTTTATTGGAGTTTTAATGCCAAAATAGCGAGATAAAACTCTGTAAACATTTCCGTCTACTACAGCATTAACTTGGTTAAACGCTATAGAAGCTATGGCACTTGCTGTATAGTCTCCAACACCTTTAAGTTTAATTAAACCTTTATAGTTGTCAGGGAAATTGCCATTTAATTCAAAAGCTATATGTTTAGCTGTTGTATGTAGGTTTCTTGCTCTAGAGTAATAGCCAAGCCCTTGCCATAATTTTAAAACCTCTTCTTCTGAGGCATTTGCAAGATCAAAAACAGTTGGATATTGCTTAATAAAAGCATCATAATAAGGTAATCCTTGCTTAACTTGTGTTTGTTGCAAAATTATTTCTGAGAGCCAAATATGGTATGGATTTTTAGTGTTCCTCCAAGGTAAATCTCTTTTATTATTTGAATACCAGTTAGTTAGTTTGTTTTTAAAATCCATTGATTTTTTAAATGATAGAGCAAAATTAAATCTTTATTACGTTAAATTTTAATTAATTACGCTTGAAATATTGAAATTAAATTACCTATATTTGCATCCCTTAAGATTTATAGTAACCCTAAAATTAATAACAATGACAAAAGCCGATTTAGTAGCTAAGATATCTGATAAATTAGGTATGGAGAAAGGTGACGTACAAGCTACGGTAGAAACTTTTATGGAAGAAGTAAAATCATCACTAGAAAGTGGAGATAATGTTTACCTAAGAGGTTTCGGAAGTTTCATAATTAAAACAAGAGCTGAGAAAACAGGTCGTAACATTTCAAAAAACACTACGATTAAAATTCCTGCTCACAACATACCAGCTTTTAAGCCAGCTAAAGTATTTTTAGAAGGTGTAAAATCTAATGTTGAAGTAAACTAAAAACATTAAAAAAAATATTAATTTAAAAAGCATTATTCATTATGCCAAGTGGTAAAAAAAGAAAAAGACACAAGGTAGCGACGCATAAGCGTAAAAAACGTAGACGCGCTAATCGTCACAAAAAGAAATAAGCTGG
>JASBSE010000093.1 GCA_030149115.1 Winogradskyella sp.
TTAGAAATACTCGAAGAAATTAAAGTTACAAGTTCAGAGGCTGAAACACCACTTCAAAAACTTGAAAATGCCCTAAATCCATTTGTGAATTTTATAGTGTTACCATTATTTGCTTTTGCTAATGCCGGCATTCACCTACACGGCAAAGTGCTAGAAGTACTTACCCACCCAATAAGTCTAGGAATAGGGTTTGGTCTCATACTCGGGAAGTTTATTGGTATCGTCTTATTTTCAAGAATACTTGTTGCTTTTAAACTTGCCAAACTACCTGAAGCTGTTAATTGGAATCAAGTATATGGAGTGGCCTTTTTAGCAGGTATCGGGTTTACAATGTCTCTGTTTATAAACGAATTAGCATTTACCAATGAAGAATTTATTTATACCGCTAAAGTCGGCATTTTATTTTCATCGTTAATCGCAGGCATTATCGGTTCCCTCATTTTAATAAAAAATCAAACACTTAAAACAATATAATATGAAAAGAATAGCAGTAATAGGATATGGCGTTATAGGAAAAAGAGTGGCAGATGCCATCAATCTACAAGACGATATGAAGCTTTCAGGAGTATGCGATATCATTAGTGATTGGCGTATTCAAAACGCTGTAAGAAAAGAGTATGATATCTACGCGGCAACTCAAGAAGCTGCTGATAAAATGAAGTCTGAAGGCATTTCAGTGAAGGGAAATATGCAGGAAATTTTAAATAAGTCAGACCTTGTTGTGGATTGCACCCCAAAAAAGATTGCAGCTCAAAACGTAGCAATTTATAAGAAACAGAACATCAAGTTCATATTGCACGGTGGCGAAAAACACGAAACCACAGGCCATTCCTTTAGTGCCGAAAATAATTATGAATCGGCCTTAAATCGGGATGCGACTAGAGTGGTCTCTTGCAACACAACTTCTATACTTAGAACATTAACCGCCTTAAAAAGAGCTGACTTACTGGATTATGCAAGAGGAACACTTCTAAGAAGAGCTACTGACCCTTGGGAAAGTCATTTAGGAGGCATAATGAATACAATGGTTCCAGAGAAAGATATCCCAAGCCATCAAGGTCCCGATGCTAAAAGTGTTGACCCAGATTTGGATGTAATTACTGCTGCGGTAAAAGTTCCTGAAACCCTCAGTCATATGCATTATTGGAATGTGAAGTTAAAAAAGCAGGCAACTAAGGAAGAAGTTCTCAACGCTCTAAAAACTTCCAGTCGCATCAAACTAATTCAATATGACCAAGGGTTGGTGTCAAACAATACCATTAAAGAAATGTTTTTAGATATGGGACGTCCTTGGGGCGATATGTATGAAGTAGCCCTTTGGGAAGATATGCTAAAAGTACAGGGCGATGAGCTTTTTTATGCTTACATCGTCGATAACCAAGCCATTGTAATCCCTGAAACCATTGATGCAATAAGGGCACTTACGGGAATTGAAACCGATGGCGCAAAATCGATTGCCAAAACCAATGAAAGTCTAGGCATACACTAAATTCTTATAAAAATGGAAACAAGCAAGAACATTGTAGAAATATTGGGTGAAAAAGCACCCTACTATTTGGACCACGTTTGTGAAAAAATAACTAAAGACGAACTACAAACACCAAGTGACCATAGCCTTGATAGCGTTTTTATTAATAGCAATAGAAATACACAGGTACTGCGAAGTCTTTCACAATTATATAACCACGGGAACCTGGCAGGAACAGGTTATTTAAGCATCCTGCCAGTAGACCAAGGTATCGAGCATAGTGCTGCCTTTTCTTTCTATAAAAACCCTGATTACTTCGACCCAGA
>JASBSE010000098.1 GCA_030149115.1 Winogradskyella sp.
ATTTAAAGCATCTATTGTAATAGTGTTTGTAACAGCTGTACAAATATTAGTATCTCTAATAGTGATGGTATATGTGCCTTGCGTTAAGCCAGTGAACACATTACTTGTTTGAAAATTAACACCATCTATACTGTATTCGTAAGGAGGATTTCCACCAGATACACTAGTTACTGTAATTTCACCTGTAGAATTACATGTATATGGAGCAGATAATTCCGTAGTACCAGATATTGCTGTATTTTCAATAATAGTTACAGTTTGAGGATCTGTTGAACAAACTGAAGGTCCTGATGTATATTGTAATACGACATCATAGTTTCCAGCTACTAATCCTGTAAATAATGATGCGTTAGAGAATGTGGTTCCACCATCAATACTGTATTCAATAGCATTTCCGTTTGGATTGGTAACATTGATAGTGATTGTTCCTGTATCGCCTGTACCACCACATAAAATATCTGTTGATGTTACATTAAATTCAGGGGCTGGAATTTCATCTACCGAGATTGTAGTTGTTGCCGTACAGTTGTTTGAATCAACCACAAGAATGTCAAAAGTTCCTGCTGAAGTCACTACAATTTCTGGTACAGTTTGAAAATCTGTAGAACCATTTATAAAGTAGAAGTAAGGAGGTGTTCCTCCTTCAGGATAAATAGTTATTTCCCCATCAGTACAAGTTAGAGGTACAGTGACAGCTGCAGTTACCGTTAATAAAGGTGGTTCAACAATTGTAACATCTTCAGAATATAAACAACCGTTTTCAGTTTCTACAGTTGCTGTATAAGTTCCATGATTTAAATTATCAAAAACATAGGTGTTTTCCATGATTGGACCAACTGTGTTTACTACAGTACCATTTTCACTAAGTGTGAAGGTATACTGAGGATCTACATCATTAGCAGCTAGTTGTATGCTTCCTTTATCACCAAAACAAAGTGGCTGAATAATTGTTGAAGTTACTGTAAAATCACGCTCTCTAATTAAAACATCAGGAACAGAGAAAATACATGGATTTGTTGGTACACCAACTTGTCTTACATATACAGAATAAGTTCCAGGTGTTGTAACTGTAAATAAATTACTCGATTGATAATTAACACCATCTATACTAAATTCATAACCAGAAGGCACGTCGTTAACCGTAATACTTCCGTTAGTAGTACAAATAATATCTGTTGAAACAACCGTTGGAACTAATAGATTTTGATAAACATTAAAATAGAACTGATTGAAACAACCACCAGGATAGTTGATGGTCAATCTGAATTGACCAGCGGTATTTGCTAAAAAGTCAGCACCTATAGCGACTTCATTCCATGTACAACCAGGATCTTCATTAGCGCAATCTGGATCTGAAACAGCAGCACAACTAGATTCATCTAACTGCTCCCAAATAATAGAAATTGAATCAGATATATTGGTTTCAATAAATCTTGAATCATCCGCACCACATAAGAAAATGTTTGGTAGTAATTTACCATCATTAGGACAAGTTACTACTTCATCAGCATAAGGAATTACAGGGTTTTCAATATCACCACCAAAAAGTTCAACTTCATAAATTTGCTCTATAGATTGACAAGGAGCTACAGCAGTATTAAACGAATAATAAGTTCCCGTTGCATCTACAGTAATTGTTTGTGTATTTCCGATTACAGGTGTACCTGTTGGACTTGTAGACCAAGCATAAGAATCATAACCATTGGCTGCTGTAAGTTCTACGGTATCACCACAAAGAATAATTTCTTCAACAAATTCACAATCTAAATCTGCTAAGAAGTTAGTTGCTTGAGGTGATAATAAACAGCCTGTATTACTATTCAAACTTGGATCGTCTGTAATTTGAAATGTTGGATTATAAAATCCATTATAAGTTGCATAAGCTTGGTTGTTGATAATATTTGAACACGCATCTGCTAAATCACCACAACTATTTACAACCTGTACTTCAATTCGTATTTCGTAACGCGGATCATTTTCTTCCACAAGTGAATTATCAATATCAAAAACCAACTCTCTAGTTACAGGGTCATAACTAGCTACAGTTACACCTGGAGGAAGAATTAAATCTGTTGGGTGGTTATAAATAATATTGATTGGTAAAATATCTCTAATTTGAAAATTAGTAGCGTTATCATTACCTACATTCTGAAAACCAATTACATAGTTTAATTGAGCTCCAAGATCTACTAATTGACCACCAATATCATTACCAGCATCATCTTCTACAATTTTAGTAAGTACAATATCTGGCTCAATAATTTCCACAGCAAAAGCAAAGAAGTACGGGAAATAAGTATCACCACTTGTCTCTAATCGAATTGTACCAGAAGTGGCATCATTTGCTATTACAGAATTTCCTGGATTAGGAATTGCAATTGTACCTGTATCAAAACCAAGTGTATTTGTACTATTAGGCACACGGTTAGTAACTGGTGTAGCATCAAGTCTTGTTACTGAGCTATTAAAAAAGTTAGATACCGGACGATCTGCCGTAGATAAGCTAACACCATTTAATCGTAGTCTATCACCTAAAATAGGACTATCTCCTTCCAACGTAGCAAAAGCAAAATTAGCCCTTACTGGCGCAGGAGCAGGAACTGTTCTAAATCCACTCACAGGAATATCTAAGTTAGGATTCCCACCAGGAACACTTATAGCACTAAATCCATCAAAACTAGTGATAGATTTACCCGGAAGCGTTGGGTCTTCATAAACTATGAATAAAGACCATCCTGCTGATTGACCAGTACCATTGTAAGGGTTGAAGTTAGCTGTTTCTCCAACACCAGAAGAAACATTAGCAACAGTATAAGTACCTAAATCTGCACCAGAACCAAAACTTGTAACAAAGTCTGTAACGTCGGCAAAACAAGCATAAGAAAAACTATCTCCGCCATCTATAGTTGAGCCATTAGCATCAAAAATTATAGTACCTGTTATATCAGTATATCCACCTGAAGGTCCTTTTAACCTTACATCAGTAATAGGTTCGTCACCAGGATTAACAGCTCCCCAATATAAGCCTGCATAAATAATCTGATAACAATTTGGATTTGGAATTTCTAAATCTGCACTTGATGAACTAAATGTTGAAGGATCACCATCTATATCTATATATTGCATATCGACATTATGGTTGTAAACACTTCCATTGTTGAATGGATTGTTATTTGGACCCAAAATATTATTCCCAATTAATACAATGTCTCCTTTTAAATCCTCATTAAATCTTGGTGTAAATGGCACGTAATTTTGCGCAAAACTAACCATGCTAAAGCATAGTATTATTGCGACTATTAATGCTCTTGAAAAAGTAGGTTTTTTCATGATACTTGGTTTTAATTCCTCACTCATACTTGGGGCAAAGCACTTGTAAAGAATGGCTTAACTTATTAATTTTCTATTTTCACGAGGGACATTTTTACATTGTATGGTCTATTTCCTTTGTCTTCCATAGCTTTGTTGGCAGCACTAATACTGTCAAACTTACTGTAATAAATATAATATTTACTAGTATTGACATCGTAGAAGAAATCTACGTTAGCACGTCCTGAGGCTACAACTTTAGTTATAAACTCATTTCTCTTTTTAATATCATTATGAACTGCGATAATAAGATAGTAACCACTTTCTGTATTTTTAACATTCTTAATAATCTGAATGTTTTCACTCTGCTCTTGTCCAAAATCAAAATCATCAGAAGTGTAAGGTGTTTCAGCTAAACTTGTGGTTTGCTTAATGTTTTGAAGCATTGCTCTGTCTTGTGCGTAGCGATCTTGTTCATTGTCATAAGCTGCACGCTTAATTCGTCTGCGCTTTTCAAACTCTGTAGCTTCCTTAATTAATTCTAATCTATTATCTAGTTGTATTCTTAATGTTTTAGCCTCTGCCTGTTTTTGTTTTAATCCTTCTATTTTCTTTCTGTAGAACAGATTAACTTCATCAAGCTTAGTGGTTTTATATCTTTCTTCATATAATGAATTTAAAGAATCTATTTTTTCAGACTGTAACTTAATAACTTCATCTAAGTCGGACTTGATAGCATTAAGCTTATTATTTTCTTCTGTTACACTTTTAAATGGTTTTGGCTTAACAGTTATACCTTGATCACTTAAATCATTTTCTTCTTTTAAATCCTTTAAGTCTTCGTCTTTAATGTTTACAATTTTTTCAAACTCTTCCAACAGTGTATTTTGTTGCTCACTAGATGATTCAGCATCCTTGGTAAGAGAAGCTATAGTTTTACCAATCTCATCTTTTGGATTCTCTATTAATTCTTCTTTAGCCTTTTGTTCAGCTAATAGTTTTGCTTTAGCTTCGGCCTCTTCCTTGGCTTGTTGTTCAGCAAGTTGTTGTGCCTTAGCTCTTGCTTCAGCTTCTTCTTTATCTTTTTGTTCTGCCAATTCTTTTGCTTTTCTTTCAGCATTTTCCTTAGCTTGTTGCTCAGCTAATAACCTTGCTTTTTCAGCAGCTTCTTCACGAGCTTTCTGTTCTTCTAATTGTTTTGCTCTGGCTTGTGCTTCGGCTTCCTCTCTAGCTTTTTGCTCTGCCAATGCTTTCGCTTTAGCTTCAGCCTCTTCTTGTGCCTTTCTTTCGGCATCTTCCTTAGCTTGTTGCTCAGCTAATAATCTTGCTTTTTCAGCAGCTTCTTCACGAGCTTTCTGTTCTTCTAATTGTTTTGCTCTGGCTTGTGCCTCGGCTTCCTCTCTAGCTTTTTGTTCTGCCAATGCTTTCGCTTTAGCTTCAGCCTCTTCTTGTGCCTTTCTTTCCGCATCTTCCTTAGCTTGTTGTTCAGCTAATAATCTTGCTTTTTCAGCAGCTTCTTCACGAGCTAGTTTTTCTTTAGCCTCACGCTCAGCTTTTTCTTCTGCAAGTTGTTTAGCTTTTGCTTTTGCCTCAGCTAATGCATTGGCATCCGCTTCTTTCTTAGCATTTTCTTCAGCTTCTCTATCTAGTTTAGCTTGAGCTCTACGTTCGGCAGCACGTGCTCTTATACCTGCTAGTTCCTCTTCAGAGGCTTCTACGATAGGCTTTTTACGTCTTTTAGTAAATAAACCACTAACTTCTTCATCACCACTATAATCAAATTTCTTTTTGGTTATGAATCTGTAAGCCAGTGTAATTTCATGAGAAGATCCAAACTCTACTAATTCACCTATTGACTTTTCAATATTATATTCTAAAGCAATGTTTTTGGTAATATTAAGACCTAATCCACCAGATACTCCATAGCGATTGTTATAACCTACTTGAAACCATATACCTTTAGGAACATTTAGAGTAGCCAATCCTGATATTATCGTCTCATCTTTTCTAAACTCTGACATTATAATTCCTGAGAATTTTGTGTCTTTAAAAAAGCCACGACCATCAAAGAAGCCTGTATGCATTACATGTGCTTTTATGCTTTGTTTAGGGTCGTCTTCTATCATGGAAGAGGTTTCAATATTATATAGTACTAAATTATTTATAGAAACACCAAAGTCTAAAAACTCTGTTCCGTAGTTGATACCTGGATTTACTGTAAGCAAAAAGTTTTCTGGAACATTTTGCAGAGAAGGATCATCAAAGTTTGTAACAATATTAGATGTATTAATACCACTTTTGTAAGCAGCAGCATTAAGACCGAAGGTTAGGTTGCTATTTGTGTTTAATTTTACGTTATAGGCAAAGTTTACTAGTCCACCAAATGTAGTCAATACACCATAGTTTTGTTGAAAAGCAGCAACACCAGCACCAATATTTTCTGAAAAACGACCAGAGTAACTTCCTAAGAACATTTCTGGAGCATTATCAAATTGTACCCATTCCCTTTTATTATTAAAACTTATATACTTGTTCTGTTCTCTAACAAAAGTAAAAGTTGGATTAATGTTGTAGCGGTTAAAAACCAAAGAGTTTCTTATTGGTAAATCAAAAGAAACAACTCCATCATCTTGCTGAGAAAATACCATCTGTATGGTTAGGGTCAATATGAATAGTATCAATAGATGTGTTTTCATACTACTTGACTATAGTTATTGATCCTTTTTTTACATTGCCTTCTACTGGTGTTATGATGTAGTAGAATACTTTATTGACACTTGTAAGATTTAAATCATCTTCTGGCCAGTTATTTTGGTAATCTAAGGTTTGAAAAACAACCTTACCTTGTTCGTTTAATATGATTACTTCAGTATTTGTACCGGTTGTATATTGAAGTGGAATTACCCAAGTATCATTTATTAAATCTCCATTTGGACTGATTACGTTAGGAATATTAGGCACATCTGGAAATGGTTCTACACCACGTTCTATAACAAAATCGTATGTTCTGGATCCATTACAACCAGCAGTTTCAGAAATAACAACACTATAGTTTCCTATTTCCGTAGCATCATAATAATCCTCAGTAGCACCTGCAATTATTTGATTATTGAAATACCAAGTAAATTCTGGACTAATAGCATCTGTTGTAACTTCAATAGTTAATGTTTCACCTTCAAAAAGCTGATTCACATCATCAACATTTATCTCACTATTAAAAAGTTCGCTCACTAAATCTATAGTTCCAAGAGCAGAACATTCTCCCAAATCTACCTGAACAGAAAACGTACCAGACTCATTAGTTTGGTACATTTTATTTGTTGCATCTGGTATTTCTACACCATCTTTAAACCATTGATAACTATTACCTCCAACTGTACTCAGAGTTGTGAGACCTTGTTCTGGGCAATAAGGATTTCCTAAGCTAGATGATATGGTGACATCTCCTTCACCAGAAGTACTAACTTCTGATATTGTAACTCGATTTGAAAATGAGTTAGATGTACATGTACCATAATTAGTTTCTACAAAATAAGTACCTTCTTCATCAACGAGTAGAGAAGACCCTTCAGCTACAAAAACAGAAGTTGTAGGACCAGTTTCCTTATACCAATTAAAAGTTAAAGAAGGATAATTTAATGGAGAATCGTTATTACCAGTTCCTGGATTATCTATAGTTAAAAGATAACTTCCACCTGTACAATAAGCACCTGTTGATACTAAATTATTAATTGTAAAAGGAGAATCCTGAAGTTTGTAATATGCTGCAAACGGTACAGAAGGTGTACTTGTAGCTACAGGTGAACTACTTTTTATTCTAATTCTATAATTCTCACCAGCTGTAGTCTCAGGAATAGAAAAATCTACAGTAGCTGGCGAGGTTGTAATCACTCCTGGTGAAGATGTATAAATAACTTCAGCATTTGAAAAATCACCATCACCATTAGACAATTCAACTGTAAATTGATTTGATGCATTTAAAGCAGATGTTGGTGAAAATACAAATGTAGCACTATACGTGTTAAAAGAATCACTAGCACACGCCTGACTAAAGCCTAAATTAGGCTGACCAATAACCAGCTGCGCCTGAACTTTTTCTAGTGAAAGAAAAGCTAAAACTAGGCAGAGGGAGATAAGCAGTTTATTTAGTTTAGTAGTTTGAGGCATATGCTTATTGTAATTTTTATCTATAGGCTTTTGGTGTTAGGGTAGGTTAATAATCAATAGTGTAGTATTGAAAACTAATCTTCATCATCGTCATCATCAATAAAATCGTTAGATGCTATGATTCTATTTACTTGTAATCTAAAATCAGGATTTCTTGTGTCTGAAACAGCAATAAAAGTTTCTTTATCAGAACCTTTAGCGTAAAGATTATTAAATGCTCTACTACCATACCAGCTTTCTAAGTCATCATTATTAGAGTATCCTTTTCGGTATATATTTCCTTTACAGTTATTAAAGTACGTTTTAGTAAACTGAATTTTCTCAAGGTTTTGATTGTTTAGCTGAATTTCATCATCTAAAATTACAGCAGGATAAAAGCCTGAAATCACACTTTTATTAATAGCAAAAGATGCATCAGCACCAATATAGATAGCTTCTTGTACAAGGCCAACTTGTATATCTGATTTTATATTGTCAGAAACATTTACTAGGGTTAGGTTTTCTGCATTAACAAAAGTTTGTCTCTTAGAAGTATCAGCCTCTTCTTTGTTGTCGTAAGATTTAACAACCATACATCTAGAACCATTTGCACTAGATACATAAGGAGACCTAATAGCTAATGAATTGATTAATTGGCACTGCGTACCAAAATTAAACTCATAGTCGTTAGTTTTTGAACGGTAAGACACTAATTTTTCCAATATTACTGATCCTCCAAGTATATTAAATGAATTACCAGCACAATAGCTTACCATTACATTTTCAACAACTGTTTTATTACCAACACCAGCTAAAGTTAAAGCATTGAAATAGCCATAATTCTTAGTTCTTTTACCAGCAAACTCTATTCTTACATATTTTAAAATACCAGATTCGCTTTCAGTATTACTACCTCCATAAGCAATATGCTCTGTAGAAGATGGTTTTAAACCGTAATTAAGAGACGATAATTGTCCGTATGTATTTAAAGGTGCATCACCTAAAAGAAATATTCCGCCCCAATCACCAGCCTTTTTACTGTCTCTACTAGAAGTAAAAATTATAGGATCAGTTTGAGTACCTTTTGCAATTAGTTTTGCTCCTTTGCTAACAATTAATGAAGCCTTAGAATCAAAATCCCCAAGAATTTTAGTTCCTGGTTCAATAGTTAAAGTAGCACTGTCGGTTACAAACACATCACCTATAAGAAGATAGACATCTCTCTTTAGTAATTTTGTGTCTTTTGAGATTTTCCCACTTAAAATCTGAGTTGGTTCTCCGTACTCTGATTGACTTGGTTTAAACTCTGTCCAGGAATTCAGCCAATTATCATAGCCTATTATTCCCTTTTCCTGTTGTGCAAAACAGTTGCTTAACACTAATAGAAAAATAAGCGCGGTTTGAGTAAAATTTTTCATAGTAGTTAAATTTGTTAATTTGGGTTTTAAAGTAATTTTTCAACTAATTGCCTCAAACATAGGAATTAATCCTATGAAATACAAGAAATTATCGTTGAAATACATAATTTTAATACTTACGTATAAATTTTCTTACAAAATAAAAGGATTGGAATCACTATTTCAATGATAATTAACTATTTGAATATCAATAAATTGATTTTATTTAAAGCAAATAAAAAACCTCGCAATTTTGCGAGGTTAAAAACATGAAATTGATTATAGACTAATCCTCTTTGAAATCGTTGTATGTATGTAATGCTTTTAGAGTAGATTCATAAAACAAAATCGCTGCTATAAGATCGTTGGTATCCGAATAGGGTAGGATTTTTGTTTGAAATTCTACAGTACTTTCAAAATATTCATCAGAAGCTTCTTTATTATCTTCCAACGCCTTTTTATTTTCTTTTGTTTCTGGTATACCCAATGATTTCATAGTGACACCAGGCTTAGTAGCAAATGCAATATTTGGTAAAATATTTACAATAACTTCTATACGCTCTATATATAAAGTTAATAATTCACCTTTAGACATATCGTCTAGTTGTTCTCTACTGTGATATTTAGATATATTAACCTTACCACTAATGATACTTTGTGAATCATCATCCTTTGATTTTTGTGCATTTCCAAAACCTATCATAAGGAAAAAAAGAGCA
>JASBSE010000109.1 GCA_030149115.1 Winogradskyella sp.
TTTAAACGGTCTTTAGTTTCAGAAATAACATCTTTTTTCTGCTCTATTTGCGCCTTAAATTCTTTGATATGCTTTTCAGCTAATTGAATTTCTAATTCCTGAAATTCAATTTCCTTAGTTAAGGAATTGTATTCTCTGTTATTTCTAACGTTGTTTTGTTGCTCGCTATACTTTTTGATTAAAGCTTTTGCTTCTTCGATTAAATTTTTCTTTCCTTTAATCTCATCATCTATAACAGCAAGACTGTCATTTAATTTCTCTAGTCTGGTATTCAACCCTTCTACTTCATCTTCTAAATCTCTAACTTCTAACGGAAGTTCACCTCTTACATTTCTTATCTCATCTACTCTAGAGTCAATTAACTGTAAATCATAAAGCGCTCTTAAACGCTCTTCTACAGTCACTTCAGCTTTTTTCGCCATAATTATAAATACTTTACCGGATTTGTATTTGTCTTTGATAAAACGACTGCAAAACTAGTAATTTTTTTCGAGAGATAGTCTACTAAAAACGATTTTGTGAACTGTTCGCTCTCATAATGACCTATATCTGCCAATACAATACTGTTTTCTGCACTAAAAAAGTCATGATATTTAAGGTCTGCCGTAACTAATAAGTCTGCACCAGAAGCTTTTGCAGCTCCAATTGCAAAACTACCCGAACCTCCCAAAACTGCTATCTTTTTTATTGGTTTGCCTAAAAATTTTGAATATCTAATACATTCAGTATTCATTTTTTGCTTTATATATTTTAAACATTCAATCTCATCCATCTCAGTTTTAAGCTCACCTATCATTCCCATTCCTATATATTGATTAGAATTATCTAAAGTAGTCACTTCATAAGCCACTTCTTCATAAGGATGCGTATTAAAAAGTGCTTTTAAAACTTTAGCCTCAAGATGTTTTGCAAACACAACTGAAATTTGAGTTTCACTTTCGGTATGCAAATCACCTTGTTTTCCTATTGTAGGATTAGAATCTTCATTACCTCTGTAAGTTCCTTTGCCTTCAAGATTAAAACTGCAAGAATCATAATTACCAATATTACCTGCACCAGCACTAAATAATGCTACTCTTAATGCTTCTGCATTGTCTTTTGGCACATAAGTTTGTAATTTTTTTAGAGTTCCTGATTGTGGCATTAGAATCTTCTTATTCTGTAATTGTAACTGATCGCATATTATAGAATTTACACCTTGAAATGCATTATCTAGAGCAGTATGTATTGAAAAAATGGCAATATTATGTTGAATGGCTTTTATCACAACACGCTCAACATACGTTTTCCCTGTCAACTTTTTTAGACCTTTAAAAATAATGGGATGAAAACTTACAATAAGATTACAATTATTTTCTATGGCTTCATCTACAACGGCTTCTAGTGTATCTAAGGTTACCAAAATACCCGAAATTGCTTGATTTTTATCACCTACCAATAGGCCTACATTATCAAAATCTTCGGCATAATTTAAGGGAGCTAACTCGTGTAAATGATTTATTACGTCTTGTACTATCATAAGCGTATATTTGTTTTCAAAAATAATATAATTTAGTGCTTGTGAAATTTCTACGCATCATATTGTTTCCTGTTGTGCCAATTTACTATTTGATTACGTGGTTAAGAAATTGGTTATACGACAAAGGTATTAAGTCTTCAAAACCTTATGATATTCCTGTTATTTGCGTTGGAAACCTTAGTACTGGTGGCACAGGAAAAACACCTATGATAGAGTATTTGATTCGATTACTAAAAGATAAAAAATCTGTTGCCACCCTTAGCAGAGGTTACAAACGTATAACTGAAGGTTATGAGTTGGCAGACCAAGGTGCAACAGCAGACACCATTGGTGATGAACCTTATCAATTTTACAGAAAATTTAAGGACATAAAAGTTGCTGTAGATGGCAATCGTCAAAATGGTATTGCACAGTTATTAAAATTAGAGGACAAACCTGAAGTTATTTTACTAGACGACGCCTACCAACACAGAAAAGTAAAAGCTGGCTTTAATATTTTGCTCACTGCTTATTACAATCTCTACAGTAATGATATCGTATTACCTACAGGAAACTTACGAGAGCCAAAATCTGGTGCTAAGCGTGCTGATGTTATTGTTGTAACGAAATGTC
>JASBSE010000156.1 GCA_030149115.1 Winogradskyella sp.
GACTTTGCCTTGGATTTGCCAGCAAGTTTTAAACCAGATAAAGGTTACGAATACTCTAACACCAACTACCTGCTACTTCGTAGAATTATTGATAAGGTTTTAGGCTACAGCCACGAACAATACATTAAAGAAACCATATTGCGTCCACTAAAGCTTAACAATACATTTTTTTCACTCAAAGAAGTCAACTTAGATGATGTTATGAGTGGCTATTATGTTGGCATTGACAAAGATTTTAAAACTAATGAAAACGGTATGTTGGCTACCGCAGAAGATGTTGGCACATTCTTACGCGCACTAAATGATGGTTCTGTTTTTAATGAAGGTGAAAGAGACATCTATGCGTCTATTTATGAGTTTGAACATGGTGGATTGGTACCCGGTTACCAAAGCCTTGCCGAATATCACGAAGATATAGACACTGTGGTTATACAGTTTTTAAACACTACAGACTTTAATGGCTACGAATGGAATTTATCTGAGATTTCGATTAATCGTATTGTTAAGATCATTAAAAACCAAAAATAATTGTTTTAAAACGATTTAGAATCTGTATAGTTACAGTATAACTCATCTTTATAGGTTATGCCTTAAGCCACAAAAAGGTACTGAATAGCACATCATTAGGATTGTATATCCTTACTTTTTTGGTTAGGTTTGTATATATAACTCTTGGCAGTAATTTGAAAAACCATTTTGGACAAATTTGACAAAGAAATATTGTTTGAATATATCTGGAAACTGATTAGTTTCTTTTATGCAATTATCATTTTACTTTTTGTGCTTGTTGGAATTATAACTACAATCTATATTTTAGACGGAATGGTAGACAAAGAGATTAGTCAAAATGGACTAATCAAAGTATGGATTTTCATTATTAGTTATATCATTTTAAGGAATTTAACAAAACCTTTCTTTATAAGAAAAATGAACAAATCCTAAATCAAATACTGACGGAATTAATCATAGACAACTATACAATAAAATCAACTGGAGCAGATGGCGGACACAAATACATCTCGACTGAAATTAAGCTAAAAGGGAAAACTAAAAGGCTGACTATTCTCTTTGCGGATAAATCGGACGAAAAAGAACTGAAAAATAATGAAAGAATAATAGTAAAAGGCGAACTTCAAGATGACAGAGAAGAATATGATTTAATAATGAATAATGCGACTCTTAAAAAATAAAAACTACTGCCAACAATGTATAACTGAAATTACGGCGGATTCGACTACGTCCGAATCCACTCGGAATTGCTAACGCCAGTGCTAAATCGAAAATTATTAACTTTAATACCTTAACTGACGGTTATACAAGACCGTTGTATCCAATTTGAAATAGATGATTTTACTTACAAGCGAACCTTTCTCATTCCAAAAAACTCTTCTTATTGCTTTAATTGGTGCTATCATTGGGCAATCACTAATCATTGTTATTAGTTGGATTAAAAAAGAAATTGATTTATCACGGAAAAAGAAGATGATTCTCGATGACCTCAAAAATCAAGAAAAAATTTTAGATGAACTCACTAAAAAGTATCTCGAACTAAAACATTTATTTCAAATTAGAGAAACCGACCAATTTACATCGAGTGTTTTTCATATTCTTCATTTGGACATTTATCAAAGTGTAGCTAAAAATGAGCTTTATGCGATTTTTAAGAAAAACTTATCAACGCTTGTGGATATTTACAAATCAATTGACTTTCTTAAAAGTCAAGGACCTTATTGGGTTTATAAGGATTATTTGGAAAAATCCGAATTACACTTGGAGAAAAAAAAGAACGATGACAATCATGAGTTCTATTGTGACACTCATATCGGATTTATCGAAATAGCCCTAAAAAATATTGAGAACCATTTAAAAACGATTATGGTAACAAAGTCGAAAATCAAAAAAATTACTGATTAAAAAACTGTTGTACATAATTTATATTCCCTAACCACAATTGTCACTTTACTCAACCAAAGACATTAATAACTCAAGCCTATTTTATATCTTTAACCAAACGCTTTAGTTTAGAGGTAAACAAAACCTAGATTTTATGAAAACACAAACATTAACACAGAGCAAC
>JASBSE010000169.1 GCA_030149115.1 Winogradskyella sp.
CCAAGTTTTCCTAATTTGTCCGAGGCAATAACATCCACTCCAGATAAGTAATAAACAAAATCTGGTTGCTGCTCGTCTATAAGTTTAGGAAGTATGTCTTTGAGAATTTTGAGATAGGTTTTATCGTTGGTATCATTATCTAATGCAATATCCAAATCACTCAACTCTTTTTTAAAAGGATAATTGCTTTTACCATGCATAGAAAATGTAAATACAGAATCATCATTCTGAAAAATTTCTGCAGTACCATTGCCTTGATGAACGTCTAAATCTACTATAAGAACTTTATTTGCTAATCCCTTTTTTTGAATAAACCGAGCTCCAATTGCTTGGTCGTTGAGCAAGCAAAATGCTTCACCACGATTGGTATAGGCGTGATGAGTACCACCTGCAATATTCATGGCAATACCATACTTTAGAGCGTGTTCAGAAGCTTTTATTGTGCCATCTGCAATGATGACTTCGCGCTCCACTAATGCTCTGCTCAATGGAAATCCTATTTTTCTAGCTGCTCGTTGATCTAACGTTAAATTAACCAGTTCATAGTAATATTCTGGATCATGCACAGCAACAATGTATTTGTCATTAGGCTTTTTTGGCTCAAAAAAATTATCACTTGTACACGTCCCTTCATGCAATAATTGCTGTGGTAACAACTCATATTTTTCCATCGGGAAACGATGTCCTTCGGGTAAAGAATGTTTGTAAATTGAGTGGTATGCTATTTTTAGCATTAAGGCTCTTTATAAAATCTAATTAGTCTAGAGAGATTTTTTTGTCTTCAGCTACAAGCGCACCATCATTTGCAATACCTTCTATGTAAAGCGTTATAGGTACTTTTGGTTTTGCAATTTTAAAAGTTACAGTGCCATTTTTATTTGCGCTAAGGTTTGTTTTCCAATCTATAACACCATAATTTTTAAAGAAACTATTTTGATACAGTTTATATTTAGGGACGTAAAACTTTTTATTAGCACTAAATGTTAAAGGAAACTCATAAGCTTTGGTAGTTTTCTTGTCATACCCTGAAGATGGGAACTTCTTTGTGTAAATTTTCACAAAACCATTAGGGCTTCTATAACCATCACCAACACCAAACCTATTAAATTCAATAGATTCAATATCCGATAAAAATAAACCTTCTAAAATTGTTGGATCGGTTAAGAGTACATCATCTAAAAAATAATTTATTTGAAATCTTCCAATTCTTAATGAAGAGTCATTACTATTTTGAGTTCTTATTCTTTCACTTTTTATTCTTTGATCTATGTAATCTGTTAATCTGATAAGATTAGTTTCGTCTTGTTCATCAACTACTGTGACTTTTCCAAACCTATCTGTACTTAGCTCATGTTGTTTAAGTCTTTTTTCTACAATTGGACTTGAAATAACGGTAACTGTGTCTAGCTCCTGAAGATTTTTTGAATTTTTAAATAAATTATTTTTAGTGTAATTAGCTCTCTTAAGTTCTAAAGTCTTTTCATTGTAACTCAAATCAGAATTAGTGTCTGTAAGCTGAGGTATTGCTCTAGGAAAAAACTGTAAGTACACAGAAGCAGGTTTTAGTCCATCGGCTTCTGTAATTTTAGACATTTTAATGGTATTGTTGTCTTCAGGATATAATCCATATATCCAATAGTATGAATCTTTTGGGTTTACTTCTGCAATCATAAAGCCCTCATTATTTAAACTATACATCAATTGGTTGTTAATATCATTACTGTTTGATGTAGCATTGGCTTTTACGGTGATGCCTTGTTCAAACTCATAAGTTAGATTTGGAGCGCCTTTAAAAATATCGTCCCAATTATAACTGCTCCAACCTTGTGTAATTAATAAGTTATCTAGCTCATACTCCTTTTTTAGATCTGTGTTGGTAAAATAGTATTTAGGTTTTTCAATAATTCCCTTAACGTAAGGTTGTAAGTAGGTGGATGAAATAATATTGTTTTCCTTATCGTAGGATTTAGTTTCTTGTGGTAAAACAGAAACACTAAAGGAATTTTTAAGATTAGGATCTAGGGAATTTAATTTTAAGTTAA
This sequence comes from Winogradskyella sp., assembly GCA_030149115.1. Taxonomy (GTDB): domain Bacteria; phylum Bacteroidota; class Bacteroidia; order Flavobacteriales; family Flavobacteriaceae; genus Winogradskyella. The sequence goes on from JASBSE010000169.1 coordinate 2,043, forward strand.
AAACAATAGAATCTTTTGTTTTAGAACTTGTAATAGTACTCGATTCTAAGACATTTACCTTGTGATGGTTAAAAAACAAACGCTCTGCAATAGGCTTATCCTGTGCATTGAATAATGTTACAATATTAATACCTGGAGAGGTACTGCTCTTATCTAAAACTGTAGTAACAACCGTATTGTCTGTAAAATAAACATCAATCAAATTATAACTGTTACCATTATGAATCATTAGGGTGTGTCTTTGATTTTTAATGGTGTTAAAGGTTTCGTTATTAGTTGCCAAAGAAATATAAATTTTATCTTTTAGTTTGTTTAGACTAATGATGATGCCTTTTTCTTCTATTTTTTGATTAAGGTTAAACTCATAAGTTGCTTTGTCTTCTGTCTTAACTTTTATGGTGTAGGTATCCCCAACTTTTGGCATTAATTGAAAATTGCCAATACCAAATTGGTTAGTCTCAAAGGTTGTTAGAATGTTTTTATTATTATCAATAACTTCCCCTTTTACGTTTGGTATGCCATAGCCATTTTGATCTTTAATAGTAACTCCTATTACATTAGTAACATTGTTCAATAAATGACCACTTTCTGGTAAAAACTGAGAAACAATATCATTTTCAGCTAATACAGTTTCATCTTTTTGTTTATTTTCAAGATCAATTACTTGTATGGATTCTGTATAATAATTTTTCTCATTAAAGTTGAGCATCCAATTTGTATAGGCTTTAATGTTGTAAACACCAGAACTAAAAGAAGAATCAACTTCAAAAATATTTGAAGCAACACCTTCTTTTACATTTACTAATTTTTGTTTTACAATATTGTTGTTGGAATCTTCAATAATTACATAAAGATTGGTTGTGTAGATTGAAGGTTTC